>NZ_BAEU01000076.1:0-19230 GCF_000246875.1 Halomonas sp. KM-1 | reverse complement strand
TGCACCGGTCATCAAGCCGCCGGCGGTGGCGGCCAGCACGGTACCGGCGGCCATGCCGCGCAGCACATCGCGCCGCGAGAAGCCATGGCCGCCTTGGCCGGTTGTTCGCATCAGGCTCGAAGCGAGCTGAGCACCGGGCAGTTTGTTGTTTTTCATCTGATGCCTCCAAGTGTTTATTTCGTTGCAGTGCTAACGTTTCACTACCGTTGCGCTTCCGGCATTTCACTTTTTCTTTTCGCTGCTCCCTTGCACCCTTTCATTGCATCCTTGCATCGCATCCTGCCTGTCTCCCGGGGAACTCGTACTGCCCATGGCCAGGAAAGGACTCCTCGAAAACATTCCAATCGCTTCGTCATTACAGCACCCGCCTTCTACATGACTACTCCGTTTTCAATAGGCTCAATCACACAATCCACGGCATTTACGTCATTTTTCGGCACATAATGCTGCCAAGATTTACTGAGCCTCGGCCGGCCGTTTCATACGAAACCTCAGGCAAGATCGTCCTAGTTTTGGTCATTAGATGTTGTCAGAGTTGATCGTTTCATCACCTCTGACTCCAGATTGCATGGGAGGAAAATTCATGAGCTTTCTCTACAAGTCAGAGCCTGTGCGTGGCGCACGCTGGGCAGAACTGTTCGCCGAGCGAGCGCCGGATATCGACTTCCATATCTGGCCCTTCACAGGCGACCCAAGAGAGGTGCGCTACCTCGCCGCCTGGGAGCCGCCGGAAGATATCCTGCAGACCTTTCCCAACCTGGAACTGGTATTTTCGGTGGGGGCCGGCGTCGATCAGTTCGACCTTTCTCAAATACCGGAGCACATTCCGGTCGTGCGGATGATCGAGAGCGGTCTGGTCGCGGGGATGGTCGAATACGCCACGCTGGCCGTGTTGGCGGCCCACCGTGACTGGCTCACCTATGCCAACCAGCAGCGCAGCGGGATATGGAAGCCGATGCCGGTGCGCACGGCGAACACGCGACGCGTCGGTGTACTCGGCATGGGCGTGCTGGGCCAGGCAGTGCTCGAGAAGCTGCGCGACTTCGGCTTCCAGTGTGCCGGCTGGAACCGTTCGGAACGCCGCCTGCCTGGCGTCGAATGCTTCACCGGCGAACGGGGCCTGGCGGATTTCCTGGCGCGCACCGATATCCTGATCTGCCTGCTGCCGCTGACCGCCGAGACACGCGGCATCCTGTCACAGGAACTGTTCCGGCAACTGCCGCAAGGGGCCATGTTGATCAACCTGGGACGCGGCGATCATCTGGTCGAAGAGGACCTGCTGGATGCGCTGGACAGCAACCATCTCTCGACGGCAATTCTCGACGTATGCAGCGTCGAGCCGCTGCCGCAGGGACACCCCTTTTGGCAGCACCCGCGCATCATGCTGACACCCCATATCGCCAGCATGACGCAGCCGGACACATCCGCCGAGGCCGTGCTCGACAACCTGCGCCGCCACCGGGAAGGGCTTCCATTGAAAGGGTTGGTCGATCGCACCCGCGGTTATTAGATGCATGCCGCAGAAAATGTCACACGGGATTCAGATAGAAAAGGAAACTGCTCGAGTCTTGCGGCAATTAAGCATCGCCTTGGATCCGACCGCCATAGACTTGTCAGTGAACCCGAATGCCTGTCCCAGGCCACCACGATGAAGCGAGGTAAGTGATGGCGGAGAATCTTGCGATTGCGACAGCGGCGCTGAGCACGGCGGTGCCCAATCTGGCCCCGGACGAGGTGAAAGCCCTGGTCTGCCGTCTCTACGGTATCACTGGCAGCGTCAAATCGCTGGCGGGTGAGCGCGACCAGAATTGTCGCATAGAGACCTCGGACGGCAGGCGTTACGTATTCAAGATCAGCAATCCATCCGAGCCGGTTGCGGTCATCGATTTCCAGATCGCCGCACTCGACCACATCGCCCGCGCCATACCGGACCAGCCGGTGCCCCGCGTGGTACGGACGCTCGATGGGCGGTCGCGCGACACGGTGACCTTGCCCGACGGGGTCCAGACCAGCGTGCGGATGCTGACCTACCTCGACGGCGTCCAGATACGCGAGACACCTCGGACCGCTACGCAGCGCCAGGCCATGGGGACCATGCTCGCCGAATTGAACCTCGCGCTGCGCGATTTCTCGCACCCTGGGGCAACGCATGACCTGCTGTGGAACGTCTCCGCCGCACATCGGCTGGCCGACAAGCTCGATGCCATCGCGGACGCCCCGCGTCGTGCGCTCGCCGAGTCGTTCATGACACGCTTCACCGACCATGTACTGCCCCGCCTTGCCTCGGTGCGGGCTCAGGTCATCCACAACGATTTTCACCTCTACAACGTGCTGGTCGCACCCGACGATCATGAGCGCATCGTGGGGATCATCGACTTCGGCGACATGCTGCATGCGCCACTGGTCGGCGAGGTCGCGACGGCGGCGGCCTTCCACACCACGAGCAACACCGACCCGTTCGAGGGGGCGGCACAGTTCGTCGGGGCCTATCACGCGGCCTTGCCGCTTACCGACATCGAGCAGGAGATCGTTGCCGATCTCATGGCGACACGCCACCTCATCACCGTATTGATTTCGGAATGGCGCGCCAAGCGCTACCCCGAGAACCGCGACTACATCATGCGCCACAACCCTGCGTCCTGGGCGGCACTGGCCATGATGAACGCTCTTTCCCGCGATGAAGCGCGCGACCGCCTGCTGGCCGAAGTACGAAAAGGAGAAAGTCGATGAAAAGCACCACTGACCTCAACATGGTCAACGCCTATATCCCCGGTCGCGTCGACGTGGGCCCCGTCACCGCGGCGATGATCGAGCGGCGCGACGCCTTGCTCGGACCGGCCTATCGGCTGATGTACGAACATCCGCTGCATATCGTGCGCGGCGAAGGCGTGTGGCTGATCGATCCGGATGGCCGCCGCTACCTCGACATCTACAATAACGTCGCCTCGCTCGGACACTGCCACCCGGCGGTGACCGAGGCGATCTGCAATCAGGTGAAGGTCCTCGCGACCAACACTCGCTACCTGCACGACACGATTCTCGAACTGGCCGAGCGCCTGCTGGCCACCGTGCCCGAGACCGAGCTTGCCCATCTCATGTTGACCTGCACCGGCAGCGAGGCGAACGACGTCGCCTATCGCATCGCCCAGGTCCGTACCGGCGGCACCGGGGTGATCGTGACCGAAACCGCCTACCACGGCTTCACCGATGCGGTGTCGAAATTCTCTCCATCGCTCGGTACGACGGTCGATCTCGGCGCTCACGTGCGCACGATCCCTGCCCCCTGCCTCTATCATGCCGAGGGCGCCGATCTCGCCGAGCGCTTCACCCGCGACGTCGAGGCGGCTATCGCCGATCTGCAGCGTCACGGCATCAAGCCGGCGATGCTCCTGGTCGACTCCGTGTTCACCAGCGACGGCATCCTCCCCGAGCCCGCAGGCTTCCTGAAGGGCGCGGTCGAGGCGATCAAGCGGGCCGGCGGCCTGTTCATCGCCGACGAAGTGCAGCCCGGCTTCGGCCGCACCGGCGAGCACATGTGGGGCTTCCAGCGTCACGGCGTCACCCCCGACATCGTCACCATGGGCAAGCCGATGGGTAACGGACAACCCATCGCGGGACTGCTGGCCACCGCTGATGCGCTGGCGGAGTTCGGCAAAAAATCTCGCTACTTCAACACCTTCGCCGGCAACACCGTGTCCTGTGCGGCGGCGCTGGCGGTGCTGGATACGATCGAAAAAGAAGGCCTGATACAGCATGCCGCCAGGGTCGGAAAGCTCCTGCGCGACGGCATCGCCGAGCTTGCCAGCCGGCACGAGGCCATCGGCGACGTACGCGGCGTGGGCATGTTCGTCGGTGTGGAACTCGTCTCGGACCGCGCAACGCGCACACCCGACCGCGAACTCACCATCCGGGTAGTCAATCGCATGCGCGAAAAGGGCGTACTGCTGAGCGCCTGCGCAATGGGCCACAATGTGCTCAAGATTCGACCGCCACTGGTGCTGTCAGCGGAACAGGCCGGGATGGTGATCGAAGTGCTCGACGAAGCGCTGAGCTTCGCGGCACGGGCACGGTAACCGACGGCATCGAGGTAATCGACCATGCGACCTGCAGCCTCCCTCGATCAGTTCGACATGAAGATTCTCGTGCATCTTCAGCGCGAGGGGCGCTGCTCCAATGTCGACCTGTCCGCGGCCGTCGGCCTCAGCGAGAGCCCATGCCTCGCCCGTACCAAGCGACTTCAGGAGATCGGCGTCATTCGGGGCTACGGCGCGGACGTCGTGCTGGAGAAGTTGGGCAGTCACGTCATCGTGTTCTCCGAGGTGACCATCAGCAACCATCGGCCGCACGACTTCCGCAAGTTCGAAACCGGGGCCGGCAAGTACGACGAGATCGTCGAATGCTACAACGTCAGCGGCGGCTACGATTACCTTCTGAAAATCGTGGCGCCGGATATCGCGCATTTTCAGGCGCTCATGGAGCGGCTATTGGAAGACGACATCGGCATCGAAAAGTTCTCCAGCCGGGTCGTATTGCGCCGACCACTCGCTCAACGCGGAGATCCACTGACCGTTATCGCAACCGGAAAACCAAGCTGGGCATGACGTGCCGCAGCAGCGAGGGACTGGCCCGTTCGGCGCATGTACCGCCGTGCGCAGTGCATGAAGCAACGCGCGGCAGCGGCCCGATGACAGCAATAAAACGGTGCCGACAGTATCTTCCGAAACCGTGACGATTACGAAACTATCGGTTCTGGCGAAGCGAATAGTCGCAATAAAACGTTGCGGCCGGCTGACTATCATGGTCGTGGGTGCATCGTGTCAACCGCCGAGGATAACTGGCAGGCCGACACCCGCGCCGGAACGGCGCGGCTCGCACCAGGCCCAACGTTCAGGAAGCGCTGAAGAAATCGGCGAGCGGAATGAAGCACTAGGCGCACGCAGCGCAGGCACCGGAGCCTATGGGGTATAGGTGAGGATGTCGAGCAGCGCGCAACGCAGTGATTTGTCCGCGCAGACATTTATGCAGCGTTTCCTCCATTCGACCTTCGGCGGACTGACCATGCAAACTGATAACCTCGTTACCCTGGATCGCGACCACCTCGTCCATCCGGTCGTCAACTACCGTACCCATGAACAGCGCGGCGTCACGGTACTCACGTCGGGGCGCGGTGCCTACCTGCAGGACAGCAGCGGCCGCGAACTCCTCGATGCCTTTTCCGGCCTGTGGTGCGTCAACACCGGCTATGGCCATGAGAGCATCGTGCGTGCCGCCGAGGAGCAGATGCGCCGGCTGCCCTACGCTACCGGCTATTTCCATTTCGGTTCCGAGCCGGCCATTCGCCTGGCCGCCAAGCTGGTGGAATTGACCCCGGCATCGCTGCAGCGCGTCTATTTCACCATGGGCGGCTCCGACGCGGTGGACTCGGCGATCCGCTTCATCGTCAACTACTGGAACGCCCAGGGCAAAAGCGAGAAGAAGCACTTCATCACCCTCGAGCGCGGCTACCATGGCTCTTCGTCCCAGGGCGCGGGGCTGACCGCCCTGCCGGTGTTCCACCGCAACTTCGATCTGCCGCTGCCCAATCAGCATCGCATTCCCTCGCCCTACCCATACCGCAACCCGCTCGGCTCGGATCCCGCTGCCATCATCGAATCCTCCGTTGCGGCACTGCGTGACAAGGTGCGCGAGCTCGGCGCCGACCGCGTCGCGGCCTTCTTCTGCGAACCCATTCAGGGCTCCGGCGGCGTGATCGTGCCGCCCAAGGGCTGGCTGAAGGCCATGCAGGAGTGCTGCCGGGAGCTGGGCATTCTGTTCGTGGTCGACGAGGTCATCACCGGCTTCGGCCGTACGGGGCCGATGTTCGCCTGTGAGGCCGAGGGCGTCACGCCGGACCTGATGACTCTGGCCAAGGGCTTGACCGCCGGCTATGCCCCCATGGGAGCCGTGATGATGAGCGACGCCGTTTACCAGGGCATCGCCGAAGGCGCCGCGGACCTGCCGATCGGGCATGGCCACACCTACTCCGCCCACCCCGTCAGTGCCGCCGTCGCCCTGGAGGTGCTGCGCCTGTATGAGGATGGCTTGCTGGAGAACGGCATCGCCCTGGCACCGCGCTTCGAAGAAGGCCTGCGCGCCATGCTCGACCATCCCCTGGTCGGCGATGCACGCAGTCGCGGCTTCCTTGGCGCCCTCGAACTGGTTGCCGACAAGCAGAGCAAAGAGCGCTTCGACCCCTCATTAAAGTTGGCCGATCGCCTCTTTGAAGCCGCTTATGACAACGGCATCATCCTGCGGGCTTTCACCGACAACGTCCTTGGCTTTGCCCCCGCACTTTGCTATACAAGTAATGACTTCGACTTACTGTTCGAGCGCCTCGAACGTACGCTGAATGCGGTACTCGACCAGCCCGAAGTACGCCAGGCCCTGCGCTGACGGTCGCATGCGACGCACGCAGGTAATGGTGCGTCGCATTTTTCTGTCATTGCCGGACCGACAGACCGAACCACCGGAGCCTTGGATGATCGGCGCACCCAAACTGGACCGCCTAGACATACGCATTCTGAGCCATTTGCAGCGCAACGGCCGGATCTCGAATGTCGCTTTGGCAGACGCCGTCGGACTCTCCCCCAGTCCCTGCCTGACTCGTGTCAAACGCCTGGAAAAAGCCGGTTACATCATCGACTATGGCGCGCACCTGCAGCTCGAGAAGCTCGGCAGCATTCAGCGGGTCTTTACCCAGCTAACGCTCTCCGACCACCGCCTCGAAGACTTCGCACGCTTCGAGGCCTATATACGCAAAGTGGATGAAGTTCTCGAGTGTCATCTGGTGAGTGGTGGCTTCGACTACCAACTGACCTTCCTTACCCGCAATGTCGTCCATTACCAGAGCGTCATGGAGGACATGCTCGAGCATAATATTGGCATCGACAAGTACTTCAGCTACATCGTGATCAAGTCTCCCGTGGTAAAAAAATACTACCCGATCGAGAAGCTGATCTCCGACCACGACTGACCCTGCCCTACCCCCTCACGGCATAAGCTTCTGTGCCCCCCCTCGAAAACGTCCGAATCTGCGACGGCAGGCCCCCATTACGAAAGCCTGCGCCGGGGCGAGACGCCTAATATAGGTTCATTGCAGCAGCCGGCATCGTCTCGGGGCAAGGCTCTTTGGCTGCCCCGGCTTCGACATCCTAAAAACCAGCGAGGCAGCAGCCATGTCCCTCAACCTCGATCGCCCCGAACTCGTACGCTCCGACAACTTCATCGATGGCCAGTGGCAACCCGCTGCCACCGGCGAACACTACGCCGTCGACGACCCGGCAACCGGTGAAACCCTGATCAACGTCGCCGACAGCACCGCCGCCGATGCACGGGCCGCCACCGCTGCCGCCCATAGCGCCTTCGACAGCTGGCGCCAGCAGCCGGCAGCGACGCGGGCACGGCTGCTGCGGCGCTGGCATAGCCTGATCCAGGAGCATACCGAGGATCTCGCCCGCCTGATCTCCCGCGAGCAGGGCAAGCCCCTGGCGGAAGCGCGCGGCGAAGTGGCGTATGGCGCCTCCTACGTGGACTGGTTCGCCGCGGAAGCGGTGCGCAGCTATGGCGACATCATCCCCGCCGCGGTGGGCAGCAAGAGAATGCTGGTGACCAAGGAGCCTGTCGGCGTGGTGGCGGCGATCACCCCCTGGAACTTTCCGCTGGCGATGATCGCCCGCAAGATCGCGCCGGCCCTCGCCGCCGGCTGTACCGTGGTCGCCAAGCCGGCCGAGGATACCCCGCTGACCGCGCTGGCACTGGTCGCGCTGGCCGAGGAAGCCGGCATCCCCGCCGGCGTGCTGAACATCGTCACCTCCTCGCGTGAGCGGGTCGGCGATGTGGTCGGCGCCTGGCTGAGCGATTCCCGGGTGCGCAAGATCACCTTCACCGGCTCGACGGCGGTCGGCAAGCTGCTGGCCCGCGATTCGGCGCCTACGCTCAAGCGCCTCTCCCTCGAGCTCGGTGGCAATGCCCCCTTCATCGTGTTCGAGGATGCCGATCTCGACGCAGCGGTCGAGGGCCTGATGGCGGCCAAGTTCCGCAACGGCGGCCAGACCTGCGTCAGCCCGAACCGGGTCTATGTCCAGGAATCGGTCTATGAGGCCTTCGCCGACAAGCTGACGGCTCGCGTCCAGTCGCTGCGCGTCGGCCCCGGCGACCGTGACGACAGCCAGATCGGCCCGATGATCAACGCCCGTGCCGTCGACAAGATCGAACGTCACGTGCAGGATGCTCTGGCCCGCGGCGCCACGCTGCTCACCGGTGGCCAGCGCCTGAGCGGCGGCGTCACTGCCGGCCCCAACTACTACGCGCCCACCGTGCTCGGCGACGCCAGCCACGACATGGAGCTGGCCCAGGACGAAACCTTCGGCCCGGTGGTGCCGCTGTTCCGCTTCGCCGATGAAGAAGAGGTAGCGACGGCAGCCAACGATACGCCCTACGGCCTGGCCGCCTACTTCTTCTCCCGCAATGTGGAACGCATCTGGCGCCTCGCCGAGCGTCTGCAAACCGGCCTCGTCGGCATCAACGAAGGCGCGCTCGCCGCCGAATCGGCGCCCTTCGGCGGCATCAAGGAGTCGGGCTACGGTCGCGAAGGCTCGCGCTACGGCCTCGACGACTACATGGCGACCAAATACCTGTGCCAGGGCAATATTGCCTGAAGCGTCGCGTCACGGTCGTCCGTTTAGGCGAACTACAGACCTGAACGGACGAGTCGAGCATTGTCGCAGCTTACCGCTTTGGCGCCGCCGGCCGTATCGGCACGCTGAAGCGGTACAACCATCGATAGCCAGGCCAGGAGAAGCCCCATGCCGGCTCCATTGTTAGCGATTCCATCCACGCCGGACCTGCCGGAGCGCGCCGATGCCGTGGTCATCGGCGGTGGCATCATCGGCGTATGTGCTGCCTACTACCTGGCCCGCCAGGGCGTGAGTGTGGCGCTGCTCGAAAAGGGCCGCATCGGCGCCGAGCAGTCCAGCCGCAACTGGGGCTGGTGCCGCCAGCAGAACCGTGACGCACGCGAGCTGCCGCTGTCGACCAAGAGCCTCGAGCTGTGGGAAGAGATCACCGCCGACCTCGGCGAGGATCTCGGCTTCCGCCGCTGCGGACTGTTCTATCTGTCGGACAGCCAGGCCGAGCTGGATGGCTGGGCCAAATGGCGCGACTTCGCCATCACCCAGGGGGTCACCACCCATATGCTGAGCGCCGCCGAAGCCACCGAGCGCGGCGCGATGACCGGCAAATCCTGGCTGGGGGGCGTGTTTTCGCCCACGGACGGCATCGCCGATCCGGCACGAGCGGCACCGCTGATCGCCAAGGGCGTCATCAAGCATGGCGGTACGATTCATCAGTTCTGCGCGGCACGCGGGGTCGAAACCGAAGCCGGGCGCGTGTCGGGGGTGATCACCGAGAAGGGCGTGATCAAGACGTCGCAGGTGGTGATGGCCGGCGGCGCCTGGGCCTCCTCCTTCTGCCGCCAGCTCGGCATCCGCTTTCCGCAGGCCTCGGTGCGCTCATCCATACTCTCGGTCATGCCGGGCGCCAAGGGCCTGCCCGATGCGCTGCACACGGCAGAGGTAACGGTTACCCGACGGGGGGACGGCGGCTATACGCTGGCCACCTCGGGACGCGCCTGCCTGGACCTGACGCCGCAGCAGTTTCGCTTTTCGACGCATTTTCTGCCGATGTTCGCCAAGCGCTGGCAACTGCTCTCCCCCGGCGACCTGCAGGGCTGGCAGTCCGGTCATGAGACGCGCAGCAAATGGGCGCTCGACCGGCCCACGCCGATGGAGCGGGTGCGCATTCTCGACCCGCGCCCATCGGAGCGAATCCTGAGGGAGACCCTGGCCCGTGCACGCTTGCTGTTGCCCGCCCTGGGCAGCGTACCCGTGCAGGCTGGCTGGGCCGGTTACATCGACAGCACGCCCGACGGCGTCCCGGTGATCGACGAGCCGGAGAACCTGCCCGGCTTCCTGCTGGCCGCCGGCTTTTCCGGTCACGGCTTCGGCATCGGCCCGGGGGCCGGACGCCTGATCGCGGAAATGGTCACCGGCAAGACGCCGTTCGTCGAGCACCATCAGTACCGGCTTGCGCGCCTGAACAAGAGCGTCTGGGGCAAGGTCTCGGAGTTTTGAGGGCCGGCCGGATCCATCCCTGGCGTCAGACGCCGAAGGGATAGGTATCCGGCACCTCTTCGGGTCGCCACAGCTCGCCCTTGTCGAACGGCTCCACGGCGCGGGTCTTGTCGAGGTGGAACACGGCGTCGAACTGCTCGGCCACCGACGCCTTGAAGTAGTGGCTGATGCGCTCCGACTCTGGACGGTAGATCACGCCGATGGCGCGCTCCCATAGCGGCTCCTTCAACGGAGCGGCACGCTCGCCCAGCGGCAGGTAGAAGTCGCCGGGGCCGCTGTCGTGGAACAGCCGCTCGATGCTGCCTTCCATGGCCGGCCGGACCCGGCGATGCTCCACCGGGCCGCCCCAGTCGCGGGCCGCCGAGACGAAGCCGGTATGGGTGGTGAAGCCCACCAGCAGCGTCTGGTCGGCGCCGAAGCGATGGCGCACCAGCTGGCCGACGTTGTGCTGGCCGCGATGCCAGCCCATGTCGGTGAAGGATGCGTCGCCCAGGTGGGAGTTGTGCGCCCACACAACTACCTTGCCCTGCCCGCCCTGACGACGCAGATGCTCGCGCAGCTCGGCGAGGGTGTCGGTCATGTGCTCGTCGCGCAGGTTCCAGGTATCCACCCGCGAGCCGAACATGGCCCGATAGTAGTGCTCTGCATTGACCACCACGCGGGCATTCTGCTCGGCGAAGAACTGCTCATCGCGGGCACTTCGGCCATCCTCACGCAGATACTCACCGGACTTCTCGAGCAGATCGGCAAGCAGGCGCACGGCGGCGTCTTCGCAGATGCGGCTGAGACCGAAGGCGGCATCGTGGCCATAGCGCACAGGATCGCCGCCGTGGTCCAGGCAGGCGTAGCCTTCGCGGGCGATGCGCGCCTGCTCCGGGTCGATGCCCTCCAGGTACTCGATCACCGCCTCCGCCGAGCGGTGCAAACTGTAGATGTCCAGGCCATGAAAGCCCACCTGCCCCGCCTCGTCCTGCCCGGCGTTGTGCTCCGCGAGCCAGCCGATGAAGTCACGCACCTCGGTGTTGCGCCACATCCACTGCGGGAAACGCTGGAAGTCGTCGAAAGCGCTCTTGAGGGTGTCGCCGCCGTTCCCGCGCACGTAGCGATCGAGCCGCAGCGCATCGGGCCAGTCGGCCTCGACGACAACCGCCTCGAAGCCCTTCTCGCGGATCAGCCGCCGGGTGATCTCGGCGCGCATGCGGTAGAACTCGGCGCTACCGTGGGACGCCTCACCAAGCAGCACCAGTGAGCGCTCACCAACCTGCTCGAGCAGGCGGTCGTAGTCGCGGCTCTCGCCGGCAAGGGGGATGGCGTGGTCGCGAACGTAGTCCTGGGGAGTCGTCATGCTGCACCTCCTCCATGAAGGCAGAGACTGTCCCAGAACTGTAGAAACCGCTCCCGCTTACGCTCAAGGTTGGGAGGGTTTAGCGTCTGAGGATGACGAGCCAGCGCCCCAGATTCAGGACACTCGCCAATGACGCCGCCACATAGGTGAAAGCGCAGGCGGTGAGCACATGGCGAGCGCCGGGCATGTCGTAGGGCGGCACGTACTCGCGCAACAGCGGCAGGGCGCGATTGAAGCTGGCGTCGAACTCCACCGGCAGGGTCACCAGGTGCACCAGCGCCGCGGTGCCGAAGCTGATCACCGCCATGGCGATCACCATGGCCAGCCCCCCCGGCAGGCGGGTCAGGATGAACAGGAAGGGGGCGGCCATCATCAGCAGCGCGCCGATCTTCTCGGCCCGCTGCGCTACCCCCACCATCCGCGAGCGGGCGATCAGCGGCGCATAGCCTTCGTGATGCTGGATGGCATGGCCGACCTCGTGGGCGGCCACGGTCACCGCAGTGAGCGAGCGACCCTCATAGTGCTCGCGGGAGAGTCGTACCCGGCGCGCCTCCGGGTCGTAGTGGTCGCCCTGCTCGGTCATCTCCACCTTGACCCCCTCGATGCCCAGGCGCCGCAGCAGATGGTCGGCCAGCTCGGCGCCGGTGCCGGGGTAGTCGTCGCGGCCTCGGGCATGGCGCGCCAGCACCCACTTGGCCCAGACGTTGGGCAGCACGAAGATGGCCAGCAGAAAGGCGATCAGCAGCACGATCATGGCGTTTGGGGTCTCGTTTCAGCGTCTCGAATTTGGACCAAGCCTACCCGTTTCGGGTTCATGCGTCGCCCCAGGTCTTGATGCCGATACTGACACCGGGACTTGACGTCAACCCACACCACAAACAATAATTATTCGCGTTTGATACAACAACCCATTCAGGGCGACACCATGTGCGCAACCTCCCCCGACCCGACCAAGGCCCGCGCGCAGGCCGCCGAGCCGTTCGATCCAGCGGGCCAACCCGGTTACGTCACCAGCAGCGCGCTGCTCGACGAGCGCGGCCAACTGATCATCGAGCATCGCGGCAAGCGTTACCAACTGCGCGAAACGCGTAATGGAAAACTGATACTGACCTCATAACTTCGACGAGAAGAACGCCAGCCAGGTAGCCTTCGCCACCCAGCCAGCCGCTCATCGCCTGATACGACAAGGGAACTTCAGGAACATGAAGCGAGCAACGAGCTGCAGCGGCGCCCTGGCGCTGTTCGTATTGTCACCCCTCACCCTGGCCCAGACACCTCCCGACGCTGCCACACTGCCCGAGCTGGCACCACTGGTGGTGACTGGGACGCGTACACCCGCGGATACCTTCTTCGCCCCGCTGATCGTCGACACGATCGATCGCCACGACCCGACGCTGGCCACCGCCTCGCGGGTCGAGGACATCCTTGCCGACCAGCCCGGCCTGCACGTGGCCGGCCAGGGGCGGCGCAACGGCCAGACCCTGAGCCTGCGCGGCTTCGGCAGGAACGGCGTGCTGGTACGCCTCGACGGCGTACGCCAGGACATCAACACCGGCCATCTCGGCAACTTCTATCTCGACCCCGCGCTACTGCGCGAGGTGCAGATCGCCCGTGGCGCCCTGTCGAGCCTCTACGGCAGCAATGCCATGGGCGGAGTGGTCAGCTTCGAGACGGTGGACGCCGAGGATCTGCTGCGCCCGGGTGAAAGCAGCGGCGCTCGGCTTTCGCTGCGCGGCGCCACCGCCAACGACGAGCTCGGCGCCACGCTGAGCCTGTTTGGCAGGCACGATCTGGCCGACGGTAGCAGCCTCGATGGCCTGCTCGCCCTGGGCCGCAGCGAGTCCGGCGACATCCGCCGCGCTGGCGGTCAGACCACGCCGGAAGATGCCAAGCTCGACAGCCTGCTGGCCAAGGGCGGCTGGCAGCTCAATGACGATCACCGTCTGTTCGCCAGCTGGCAGCACTACGCCGAAGACGCCACCCAACCGCCCAACCCCCAGCAGTTGGTGATCGAGAGCGAGCTGCGCGACCGCGACACCACCAGCGACAACCTGCAGTTGGGTCACCGCTGGTCGCCAGCACCAGACACCCAGATCGACACCCGACTGACCCTGAGCCGTCAGAACATCGAAGAGCCCGTCGCAGAGCGCACACTCGAGCGCCTTGGCGTACAGAGCGACGGCTACCACCGCCTGGATCACGGCTGGCTGTCGCAGACGCTGGTGTTCGGCGCCGAGGCGAGCCGAGCCACCCAGCGCCCGGACGGCACGGCCTCGGGCTTCCCCAAAGCCGACATCGACAGCGTCGCCCTCTACCTCGACGACACCCTGACGGTGGGACGCTATCTCGACCGGGGCGGCATCGGCGAATTCGATCTCGGCCTCGGCGCCCGCCACGACGGCTACTCCGCCGAGGACAGCCAGGGGCGCGAGAGCGACCGCAGCCGGGTCTCACCGCGCCTGCGTCTGGCCTGGCGCCCCAGCGGCGATCTGATGCTCTACAGCGGCTATGCCGAGGCCTTCCGCGCCCCCACCCTCTCCGAGCTATACGCCGACGAGCGCCACTTCAGCGGCTTCTGCATGGGTCCCTTCGTCTGTGTGCCCGACAACTTCTGGGTACCCAACCCCGACCTGCGCCCGGAAACCAGCAAGAGCTGGGAAAGCGGCCTGGCCTGGCGCTTCGGCGACTGGGGCCTGCGCGCCAGCTACTTCGATACCCGCGCCGAGGACTTCATCGACACCGAGGTCGATATCTTCGCCGGCACCACCCGGGCCACCAACGTCAGTCGTGCCCGGCTGTGGGGCTATGACGCCCGCCTCGACTGGTCGCCTGCAGGCACTCCCGTCACGGCTTTCCTGGGTCTGGCCGAAGTGAGCGGTCACGACCGCGACAGCGGCGAGCCGCTGGGCAGTCTGACACCGCTGGAAGCGCTTACCGGCCTCGATTATCACCTGGCCGGCCCCGACCTGACTCTGGGTTGGCGCGGTCGCTTCGCCCGCTCCTTCGACAAGCAGGGCGATGACGAAGCGCTGCCCGGCTACGGCCTGCACGACGTGCAGCTCGCCTGGCAGTTCTCGCCGCTGCTTTCCGCCTCGCTCAAGCTGCGCAACGTTGCCGACAAGGAGTGGTACCGCCCCGACGGCAACCTCGGCGACGGTCGCAGCCTGCTCGCCAATATCAGCCTTCAGTGGTGACAAGGAGAGATTCATGAACGCTTCGACCCAAACCCGCCAAGCCATCCTCGATGCCCTCGACGCCGCCCGCGAGGCCACCCCTCACCTGCCGGCGCTGGATATCGCCCGGCGCCTGGACATCAGCGAGGGTGAGCTGCAGGCCGCCCGCCTCGGCCGCGACGTGTTCACCCTGCCGCTGTCGCCCCATGCGCTGGCCGCGCGTTTTCACCAACTGGGCGAGGTCAAGGCGCTGACCCGCTCACGCCACGCGGTGCTAGAACAGCAGGGGGTCTACCCGCCCCTGCGCGGCTCGGAGCAGGCCGGCCTGCTGCTCGACCCGGGTGGACTGGACCTGCGCCTGCACCTGGCCCAGTGGCACTGGACCTGTCTGATCCTCGATCGCATGCCTAACAAGGAGGGCGGCACCGCTCAGCGCCTGAGCGTGCAGGTCTTCGACCGGCACGGCATCGCCCTGCACAAGCTGTTCTCGCTGGCTCCGGAGCCCCCCGAGGCCTGGCAGGAACTACAAGCCCTGAGCAACACCCAGGAGCCAGCCTTTACCCAGGCCGCCGAGCCGCTGCCGCGCACCCTGCCGACGGTACCCACCTTGGCCGAGGAGTGGGCACAGATGAGCGACGTGCATCAATTCTTCGGCCTGCTGAACCGCCACCAGCTGCGTCGCCACGAGGCCAATGCCCTGATGGAGGGCCGCTTCACCCGGGCGCTGCGCCCCGACGCCTGCGAAGCGGTACTGAGCGAGGCCGCCAGCGGCGAGCTGCCGCTGATGCTGTTCGTGGCAAGCCCCGGCTGCGTACAGATCCGTACCGGCAAGGTCCCGGCGCCACAGCGCATGCGCGGCTGGCTCAACCTGTTCGGCGGGGATTTCACCCTGCATCTGGACGACGCCAACATCGCCCGCGTGTGGCAGGTACACAAGCCCAACCGCGATGGCGGCGTCACCAGCCTCGAGGCCTTCGATGCCCAAGGCGGGCTGGTGCTGCAGATCTACGCCGAACGCCGCGAGGGCCAGGGAGAGCGTCTCGAATGGCGTGGGCTGCTGGACGGCCTCGATGCCCGCGAGGCCGCGGCATGAGGCTACCGTCCTGGCTGCCGTGGCTGGCCAGCCTGACCCTGCTGATCTGGTACATGCAGGCGTCTGCCGCATCGCCGCGCACCGTGGTGATCGGCAGTGACGTGGCCGAGATCCTCGCCGCCCTCGATGCGCTGGAAGGCGTGGTGGGACGCGACGACACCAGCCAGTACCCCGAAAACGTGGCTGCGCTCCCCTCGGTGGGCTACCTGCGGCAGCTGGCGGCGGAAGGCATTCTGTCGCTCGCACCGCAGCGCTTGATCGTGGCCGCCGCGGCCGGGCCGCGGGAGGTGCTGGCCCAGCTCGAAGCCGTGGGCGTCGAGGTGGTGCGCATCGAGCAAGGCGCCAATCTGGCCTCACTGCCCGACAAGGTACTGGCGGTGGCCCGGGCCGTCGGTCGCGAAACCGACGGCGAAGCGCTGGTCGCCGATATCGAAGCGCAGCTCGACCGGCTTGCCGAGCTGCGTGAAGCCGCGCCCGAACCGCCACCAAGTGCGATGTTCCTGCTCAGCCACAGCGGCATGACGCCCATGGCGGCGGGACGCGACACCGCCGGTCAGGCCGTGATCGAAGCGGCCGGGGGACGCAACGCCTTCACCGGCTTCAACGGCTACAAGGCGGTGGGGGCGGAAGCCCTGGTAAGCGTGGCGCCCGAGGTGGTCATCGCGACCCGCAGCGGGCTAGAGGGCATCGGCGGCGCGGCCAGGCTGTGGCAGCTTCCCGGCCTGGCCATGACTCCGGCCGGCCGCGAACGGCGCCTCATCGTCTGCGACGACCAGGCGCTGCTCGGCTTCGGGCCGCGTACACCTGCCGCGCTGATGGCGCTTTACGAGGTTCTTCACGCTGAGCAAGATCATGCCGAGGCGGCCTGCCGGGAAGTGGCGTCATGAGCCGCACGCTGTCCTTGGCCGGCCCTTGGCGACGCCAGACCAAAAGCCGCCGAAAGCAGCCTCGCTCGCCCAGTCAGGTGCTCGCCTTGCTGGGTCTGGCGGTACTGGCAGCGCTGATGGTGGCGGCAATGAGCGGCAGCGTCGGGCTCTCGCCTCGGGTGCTGCTCGGCGAATGGCCCAGCCCGCTGGCCTGGCAGGTATGGTGGCAACTGCGCCTGCCGCGGCTGCTGCTGGCGGCGCTGGTGGGCGCCATGCTGGCCGGCAGCGGCGCGGCCATGCAGGGGCTGTTTCGCAACCCGCTGGCCGACCCTACCCTGCTGGGCCTGGCCAGCGGCGCCGGCCTGGCCGTGGCGCTGTGGATCGTGCTGTTGGGCGGTGCCGGCAGCAGTCTCGGGCTCTACGGCCAATTCCTGGCCGGCTTTCTCGGTGCTCTCGGGGTATGCGTGCTGGTGTTCGCCCTGGGCCAGCGCCAGCATGGCCAGGAGGCGCTCTTCACCCTGCTGCTGGCGGGGCTGGCGATCAATACCCTGGCGGGAGCCATGGGCGGAGTGATGGCCTTCATCGCCAGCGACGAGCAGCTGCGCCAGCTCAGTCTGTGGGGTATGGGCAGCCTCTCCCACGCCCTGTGGAGCGCCACCCTGGGCGCCCTGATCGGTATCCCGCCGGCGCTATGGTGGCTGCTGCGCTGCGCCCGCGGGCTCGACCTGCTGCAGCTCGGCGAGCTGACCGCCCACGGCGCCGGACTCGATGCACCGCGACTCAAGCGCCACGTGGTGGTGGCCACCGCACTGGGGGTGGGGCTGTGTGTAGCGCTGGCCGGGATCATCGGTTTTCTCGGTCTGCTGGTGCCCCACTGCCTGCGCCTGTGGCTGGGGCCCGGGCATCGCCTGCTGCTGCCTGCCTCGATGCTGGGCGGTGCCCTGCTGCTGATCGTGGCCGACACCCTGGCACGCACCCTGGCGAGTCCGGCCGAGGTACCGGTGGGGCTGCTCACCAGCCTGCTCGGCGGCCCCTACTTCCTGTGGCTGCTGCTGAAGCGGAGAGCGCGATGCTGAGCCTGATCGAGGCCGGCTTCGCCCGACCGCCCACCCTCGCCCCGTTCAGCGATAGTTTGCAGCCGGGGGAGCTGCTCGCCATCGTCGGGCCCAACGGCGCCGGCAAGAGCACCCTGCTGTCGCTGCTTTCCGGTTTTCGCCGCCCCGAGCGTGGTTCCGTCTGTCTCGACGATACGCCGCTGTCGAATTGGGAACCCGCCGCCCTGGCCCGACGCCGGGCGCTGGTGGCCCAGAATCTGGCCCTGGGCTTCGACTGGCCGGTGCGCGAGCTGGTGGCCCTGGGCAGCGAGGCCAATGAGTCGGAAATCGACGCGGTACTGGCCCTGCTCGATCTCGAAGCGCTGGCCGAACGCGGCGCCATGGGCCTTTCGGGCGGCGAAGCCCAGCGGGTGATGATCGCCCGTGCACTGTGCCAACTCGGTCTGGGACGCAGCGAGCAAACCGAACCGGGCCAAGTGCTGCTGCTGGACGAGCCCACCAGTGCACTGGACATCGGCCAGCAGCAGCGCCTCATGCGCCTGCTGCGCCACCTGGCACAGGCACACCGGCTGGCCATCGCCTGCGTGCTGCACGATCTCAACCTGGCGGCACGTTATGCCCATCGCGTCTGGCTGCTGCAGCGCGGCCGCCGCCTTGCCGCGGGCACACCGGCCGAGGTGCTCGACGGTCGCACCCTGGCCCGGGTCTTCGAGGCCGAGCTGACGGTGGGTAGCCGCCACGACGATGGCTCACCGCTGGTGCTGCTGGCGCCCTGATCTCAACGGTCACAGCCCAAACGACGCCCAAACGACGCCGCCCCGGCCAAAGGACCGGGGCGGCGTATGCGAAGCGGCACTTCAGGTCGTGGCGGAGGCCGCCTCGACGCCGCGCATCAAGGTGTCGAAGGGCACCGAGGCCTTGACCCTGGGCGTGACCGACTGCAC
Organism: Halomonas sp. KM-1; assembly: GCF_000246875.1. Classification (NCBI taxonomy): domain Bacteria; kingdom Pseudomonadati; phylum Pseudomonadota; class Gammaproteobacteria; order Oceanospirillales; family Halomonadaceae; genus Halomonas; species Halomonas sp. KM-1. The sequence continues at coordinate 585 of NZ_BAEU01000076.1, read as the reverse complement.
CTCACCGCCGCTGTCGTGATCGCGGCCGATGGCGTACTCCACCGCCTCGACGGCGCTCTTGCCATGGTCGATGGCAGCCAGCGCCCACTTCCAACCGGTGCCGTAGGCGACGGGGCCATTGACGGGAATGCGCACCAGCTTGTTGAACATCTCGAAGACACCGTCGGGGCCGGCGATGATCATTTCGACCCGGCTGACGTTCGGCTTGTCGTCACGCGGCGCCCCGGCCTGGAGCCATTCCAGCACTTCCCACCACTCCTGCTGCTCGCCGGCGAAGGCAACCCACTCGCCGTTGTCGAGCTGGAACAGCTTCTGCGCATGGTTGTAAGTCGAGCCGTTGACACTGATCAGCGAATCCGTCGCAAGCGTCGTTCCATCCCATACGATTGTGGTCATGCTGGATACCTCGGGTGATGAAGGGCGCGGGCCTCAACGAGATTTAAACGAGGCCCTTGCATCAAGCGCAGGGTAGGAGCGAAATACGCAAGAAATCGACACACAGAATAACGGATTTGTAACCCACCAAAGCGATGGAGTAGCGCCCAAGGCAGCGCCAGATCAGCCCATGAGTGCAACCTAAGGAAG
>NZ_BAEU01000077.1:0-8629 GCF_000246875.1 Halomonas sp. KM-1 | reverse complement strand
CGCGCCGGTCATCAAGCCACCGGCGGTGGCGGCCAGCACGGTACCGGCGGCCATGCCGCGCAGCACGTCGCGCCGGGTGAAACCGTGGCCGCCTTGACCGGTTGTTCGCATCAGCTCCGTCATGGCCCGCCGATCATGGCCAGGGAAGTTCCTGTTCTTCATATCGTGCCTCCGTCTATCCGCTCATCATTGCTTGCTGTTGTTATATCGGCGCGCCGTTATCCAGGGGCCACTTCAGGCAATCCGGGGTATTACCGTTATCTCGCGTGACGCTTTCTGCCTAAGCCGATACTCTTGCTCCCGCCCGTCGTAACAAGCCAAAGACTCGACTCGCATGCCTCATCGGATGTGAACAAGCCGTTGAAACAATTACAGCACCAATGCACAACGCTTTTGGTTCGTTTTGGCCCCACTCGCACATACAATCGTTGGCATTGGCCACACCATACGGCAGAAGCTGCCGCATACCCGGAGCCGCCCCGGCGACAAGAGAGTCATACCGGTCGCGCAGGCTGGAAGAGGGGTAGGCACGGCAAGAACGTCCTAGTCATGGCGCCTATCAGCTGCCAAACTGCCAATTGCCAGGGAAAGCCACTTATGGAGAGCCAGGTGTCCAAAGAGACGTCAAAGCGCCTGCAGACTTATGAGCTGACGCTGCGAGACCTTGAGGAGAACGATATCGGCAAGCTGCACCAGCTGTCGGTGGGTGTCGGCTGGCCGCACCGGCCAGACGATTGGCGCATGCTGCTCAAGGTCGGACAGGGGTTCGCGGGCTGCGACAAGATCGGCCGGATCGTCGGCTCGGCAATGTGGTTTCCGATGGGCAACGATTTCGCCACCATCGGTATGGTCATCACCACGCCACAGCTGCAGGCCCAGGGCGGCGGCGGCTGGCTGATGGATCACGTGATGCAGCAGTGTCACGGCCGTCGTCTTCAGATCATCGCGCCCCGGGTCGCCTATCGTCTCGCCCATGCCCTTGGCTTCAAGACCGTGAGCGTCGTGCATCAACACCAGGGCACGGCGATCGATCCAGGCGAGGTCTCGCTGCCGGCCGACAGCCGGGTTCGCCCACTGAAAGCGACGGACCTCCCCGACATCATCCGCCTCGACCTGGCTGCCTTCGGCGCCGATAGAGCAGCCATTCTGGAAGAGCTGGTCGGGCGTTCCACTGGCACGGTTCTCGAACGGGAGGGCCATATCGCCGGCTTTGCCCTGTGCCGCAGATTCGGCCGGGGACATATCGTTGGACCGGTCGTAGCGAAGAACTCCGCCGACGCCATCGCCCTGACTGCGCCTCATGTGCAAAAGCATGCAGGAAGATTTCTCCGGGTCGATACCACCCAACCCGAGGGTGACTTCACCGAGTTTCTCGGGCGCTGCGGAATGCGGGAATACGATCAGGTGTCGGTCATGACCCTACCCACCGCTACGGAACCGGTGAACACCGAGGTCCACACCTTTGCACTGGTGAACCAATCCCTGGGTTAGCCGACTTTCTATAGCCTCCTTGAACATATGTCGCTCCGTCTGAAAAGACGGAGTGCATAAGTACATCGTCATTTCATCGGCAGTCTCAGCAGCAAGAAAAAGCCTATTCATATCGTGCTAAAAACGCGGCTCAGAGCGGCACTATCCTTCGCCCGATCCCCTCTCTCCGAACATTACTACCGAATTTTCCCGCCACCATAATCAGCCCTCCATATCGGCAAGAACATCCTAGAAATGCCCCTCTGCAGACGCCAGAGTACAAAGAGCTATGGAGGAACTTCTTATGGCAGTCCAGAACCTTGATACCGATATTACCTATCGGCCCATGTTGGGCAGCGACCTACCTGCCGCTCATCGACTCTCGCAAGCGGTACGCTGGCCGCATCGCCTGGAAGACTGGCAGCTCGTGCATCGTCTCGGCAGCGGTTTCGTTGCCGAGCGCAACGGTGAGGTCATCGGCACTGCCATGTGCTGGAGTCACGGCAGCGATCATGCAACGCTCGGCATGATCATCGTGTCACCCGAAGCCCAGGGTAAAGGCATTGGGCGCGCATTGATGGAGTCGATTCTCGACTTGATCGGCGAGCGCAATACACTCTTGCTCGCCACCCCCGAGGGTCAGCCGCTTTACGAGCGACTCGGCTTCAAACCCATCGGCACGGTCCACCAACACCAAGGCACCGTCGTGCAGCCCGAACTCGTTGCGCCACCGCCTGGAGAGCGCATACGACCGGTGGGCGTGAACGATCGCGCCAAGCTGATCGCACTGGCGACAGCCGGCATCGGCATGCCCCGGGCAGCGGCGCTGAACGAACTGCTTCAGGTCGCCGATGGCGTGGTGCTCGACAACCAGGGGGAGCTCACCGGATTCGCCCTGATGCGGCGTTTCGGTCACGGCTACGTGATCGGACCGGTAGTGGCATCCTCTCCCGAGCGGGCCAAGGCCATGATCAGCTACTGGATGGGGGCACGTGTCGACTCCTTCATCCGTATCGACGTCCACGACGCCGGTCACCTGAGCCCCTGGCTGCAGGAGCTCGGCCTGTTGCAGGTCGATACCGTCGTTGCCATGGTCAAGGGCGAAGCACCGGTACCGGCTCCCGGCCTGCAGCAGTTCGCCATCATCAACCAGGCGCTGGGCTGATCGCAGAACGTCATTACTCATCACGGCCAACAGGAGAGGAGGTGGCGGTTGCGCCCCTCCTCTCCTTTTCTCGACACCGGCAAAAATCAATGGCGATTAGCGCTGCCCGGATATGCCATGACAGTGCAGGGACCCCTTGCATAGGGCACGGATCGATATACCAACAGCAGCGCCGTTTTCGGTGTTTCCTGCCGCCTACCCCTCGAGTTTCGGCGACTCTACGGAAAACTAAAGCGCCATACTTCTTATCATGACGGGCCGCCGGCCCGGGAAACTCTCGATATCAATCCTCGCCTGATATTCGATGTGAGGCCTTCCCATGCACGAACGCAACATCGCCGAACAGAGCACGTCCTTTTGGTGGGAAACGGCACCCGTCAAACCACTGCCGCAACAAACGCCGGCCAGGCAACTCGACGTGTTGATCGTGGGCGCCGGCTACGCCGGTCTGGCGGCGGGGCTGGAACTGGCTCGCGCAGGTCGGTCGGTGGCAGCCTTCGACGCCATGAGTCCGGGCGAAGGCGCCTCATCGCGCAACGGCGGGATCACCAGCGGCAGCATTCGCCCGGACTATGCCACGCTCAGCCGCCGCTTCGGCGAGCAGAAGGCGCTGGCCATCGAGGCGGAAGGCAAGCTCGCGCGGGAATTTCTCTACGATTTCATCGAGACCGAAGGGCTCGACTGCGACCTCCAGCTCAGCGGCCTGTTCCGCGGTGCCATCGGCCATGAACAGTACGAAAGCATGGCCCGCGGTGCCGAGGCGCTGGCGAAGCGACTGGGCATCGAGTCCTACGCCGTTCCGCACGGCGAGCAACGCGACTATATCGGCACCGACTTCTACCGCGGCGGCACGGTCAGGATGGACATCGGCGGTCTGAACCCGGCCAAGTTCCATGCCGAACTGCTGCGCGTGGCATTGGCCGAGGGGCTGACGGTCCACTCACACACCGCCGTGACGGCGATAGTGCGGGAAGGCACTGGATTCCGCGTCACGACCTCGGCCGGAACGGTTCAGGCGCGGCAGGTCCTGGTCTGCACCAACGGCTACACCGATGGCGCCACGCCCTTCCTGCGCCGCCGCCTGGTGCCTGTCCGCAGCCGCATCATCGCCACCGAGGAGCTTCCTCCCGAGCTGATGGCGCGGCTGATGCCCAAGCGAATGATGATGGGCGAAGGCCTGCAGTTGGGCTTCTATTACCGCCCCTCGCCCGACGGCAGGCGAATCCTGCTGGGCGGCCGCGACAGCTCCCGGGTCGGCGACCCAGCGGCACCCACGCTGCGCCTGCGCAAGGGGCTGGTGACACGCTTTCCCGAGCTCGAGAACGTGCGCCTCTCCCATAGCTGGTTCGGCAACGTGGCGATGAACCGCGACATGCTGCCCCGCATCTTCGAAAAGAACGGCGTGCTCTACGCCACCGGCTTCTGCGGCTCGGGCGTGGTCTGGGCACCGTGGGTAGGAACCCGTGCAGCCCACAAGCTGTTGCGAGGCAACGAGCACGCCTGCTCGGCCTTCGACTTCGGGCCGCCACCCTGCATCCCTTTCTATCGTGGCAATCCGTGGTTCATGCCGGCCGTCATCCAGGGCTATGGAATGCAGGACCGAATCGCAATGTGGCGCGCCAGCCGATGACCCGCATCGATGCAGTCATCCGCCGGCCCTGCCAGCCAGGCCTCGGGCTTCGTACGCCCCGGCTTACCCATCTGTCGAGAGAACTGTCGAGAGGATGTTGTCATGGAAAGCTTTGACCCGAACCGGATAACGGTACGCAGTGCACACTTCATCGGCGGCCGTTACATCGCCGGCAGTTCGAGTGCGATCGATGTGCAACGGCCTTCCGACGGCGTTACCTACGCAGGTTTGCCAGTGGCGGACGCCGACCTCGTCGACCGGGCGGTACAGGACTCGTGGAACGCCTACAAGTACAGCGACTGGGCACGCTGCGCACCGCGTGACCGCGCACGCATCCTGCGGCGCTGGGCGGACCTGATCGAAGCCGACGTCAAGACACTGGCACCGCTCGAGGCCGTGGGCTCGACACGACCGATCCGTGATGCGGCGGGCTGGGACGTGCCGTTCACCGCCGAGGGCATCCGCTTCTATGCGGAGTGGGCGGACAAGATCGGCGGCGAAGTGGCAGCGACCCGCAACGACCATCTCGGCATGACGATCGCGGAACCCTACGGTGTCATCGGTTCCATCGTGCCCTGGAATTTTCCGTTGGTGACCTCCTCATGGAAGGTGGGTCCCGCCCTGGCCGCCGGCAATGCCATGGTGCTCAAGCCCTCCGAGATGACGCCTTTCAGCGTGCTGCGGATGGCGGAACTGGCCGTCGAAGCCGGCGTGCCGGAAGGCATCTTCAACGTCGTGCAGGGCGATGGCCTCACCACCGGCGATGCGCTGTGCCGTCATCCCAAGATTGCCAAGATGACCTTCACCGGTTCGACCCGAACCGGCGCGGCCATCATGGCAGCATGTGCGCAGAGCGGTACCAAGGCGGTAACGCTGGAGCTCGGTGGCAAGAGCCCGCAGGTGGTCTTCGCCGACGTCCACGACCTGGAAAGAACGGCGCGCACCGTGGCTCGAGCGATCACCACCAACGCCGGCCAGGTATGCGTTGCCGGCTCGCGTCTGATCGTGCAGCGCTCCATCGCCGACAGGTTCATCGAGCGGCTCGTCGCCATCGTGGCGGAACTCAAGGCCGGCTACACCTGGGAGCCGGACACCACCCTGTGCCCGATCATCTCCAGCCGCGAGATGGAACGTATCGATGGCATCGTGCAGCGCAGCGCAGCACAGGGGGCACGCATCGTCACCGGTGGGCAGTGCCTCTCGATGGGTAACGCTGGTGGGTTCTACCAGCCGACCATCCTGAGCGACGTCGATCAGCAGATGGAAGCCGTGAAGAACGAGATCTTCGGCCCGGTGCTCACCGTGCAGACCTTCGACGACGAAGAGGAAGCCCAGGCCCTCGCCGACCATCCCGAATATGGCCTGGCCGCAGGTGTGCATACCGCGGACATCGGCCGGGCCCTGCGGCTGGCGCGCGGCATCGAGGCGGGTACCGTGTGGATCAACCGTTATGGGCGTACCGCCGACTTCGTGATACCCACCGGCGGCTACAAGCGCTCCGGCATCGGCAAGGACCTCGGACGCCAGGCCTACGAAGCGAACCTCAGAATAAAGAGCGTGCTCGTCGACTTCTCGCAGGAGATGCAGCAATGAAATTCGTACCCTACTGGCACGACACCTCGGCTTCCTTCGACCAGGCCGCGGCTGGCCCCGTCTCGGGAGAGTTCGAGGTTGCGGTGATCGGCGCAGGCTTCACCGGCCTCAATGCCGCCCGGCAACTGGCGAAATCCGGCCTCAAGGTCGCCCTGCTCGAGGCCGAACATGTCGGCTATGGCGCATCGGGACGCAATGGCGGGCACCTCAACAGCGGTCATTTCGCCAGCTTCGGCGCCATCAAAGCGCGTTTCGGCGACGCCCAGGCGCGCCGCCTGTGGCAAGCCTATGACGATTCGATCGACATGATCGAGGCGATCATCGACGAAGAGAAGATCGACTGCGGCTTCCGCCGGGGCGGCAAGATCAAGCTGGCCTCCAAGCCCTCCCACGTGAAGAAGCTGCAGGCCATGTGCGACGAGCTCCGCCGCGAGGTCGACCCCACGGTGGAGTGGCTGTCACGCGAGGACGTGCGCAAGGAACTGGGCTCGGACGCCTTCCACGGCGGTGTGCTGTCGCCTAAATCCGCCATGATGCATATGGGGCGCTACGCGGTCGGCATGGCCCAGGCCGCCCATCGTCACGGTGCAACCATCTGGGAGCACAATCCCGTCATTGCTCGCGAGCGGGTACCGAACGGCTGGCGACTGACCACGCCGACCGGCTCCCTCGTCGCCCGGCAAGTCATCCTGGCCACCGATGCCTACACCACGGAGACCTTCGGCTATTTCCGTCGTCGGATGATGTCGGTTGCCTCCTTCATCATCGTCACGCGCCCGCTCACCGCGGAAGAGGTCGCAGCGACGATGCCGGGCAACCGCAACTACACGAACTCGCTCAACATCGCCAACTACTTCCGCCTCACCCCGGACAACCGCGTGCTGTTCGGCGGCAGGGCACGCTTCTCCTCGGCGTCGAACCAGAAGACGGACGTCAGCTCCGGGCAACTGCTGCGCAAACAAATGCTCGAGGTCTTCCCGCAGCTGGCCGACGTGGAGATCGACTACTGCTGGGGCGGTCTCGTCGGCTGCACCCAGGATCGCTACCCGCGCGCCGGCACCGCCGATGGGGTGATCTACGGCATGGGCTATTCGGGGCATGGCGCACAGGTCTCGACCCTGATCGGCAACGTGCTCGCCGATATCGCCATGGGCCGCAAGGGCACCAATCCGCTCGAGGGCCTGTCCTGGCGAGCCGTTCCCATGCACACGGGCAAGCCCTGGTTCCTGCCCATCGTGGGGGCCTATTACCGCATGAAAGACATGCTTCCCTGAAGACTTCCACCCATAATCGATCCGAGGTTCTCATGCTGCACTCTCTCGACCCACGCCAGCTCGACCCACGCCAGCTCGACTCGCGCCAGGCTTCCAGCCTGCCAGCCCACCCTTCCATCATCGACCTGCGCCAGTTCGCCAGGGAGGTCACTGCCGACACCGCTGGCCAAGCCGACGGCCAAACGGATGCCTTCCTGGCAAACCGCTACCCTCTGGCAATCCCCGCCTGTCCGGTCGAAATCGGCGCCATCCGACTGGAAGCGGGCACGGGCAGCGTGGCCGAGCTGCCGGCCGATGAGTTCATCATTCTTTGCGATGGCTGCCTGACACTGGACCGCCAGGGCCAGACGCTCGCGCTGGCCGACAGCGCCAGTGCCGTGTTGAGTGCCGGCGCCGGCTTCGACTGGCACTGCCCGGAACCCACCACCCTCCTCTACATACGCTACCTGGGTAAAAGTGCCGGTGAAGGTAATCTGATCGCCATCGACGAAGCGGCAACGTTGGAGCCCTCCGGCACTCCCCTGGTGGAGCTGCTGATCGGCCCGACGCCCTCTTGCCGCAACCATACCGACTACCGCTCCGCCGACGAGAAATTCATGTGCGGCACCTGGGATTCGACTCCCTACCACCGCCGCGCCATGGAATCGCGGCAGTACGAGCTGATGCACCTGCTGGCGGGGGCCGTCACGGTCGTTGAGCAGAGCGGCGCCACTCGCACCTACACCAAGGGCGATATCTGCCTGGTCGAGAAAGGGGCGGTATGGAGCTGGGAAAGCCGCGAAGATGTGAAGAAGGTGTACGCCATTTACCGCCCGGCCTGAGAATTCGTTACACAATTGGCTGCGCGCCAGCAATAAATAACCAGCGATAATAACCAGCAATAAAAAGAAGGGAGCGGCCAGTGTGGCCGCTCCCTTCTTCTTTCTCATTTCTCGCTTCTCACGTTCCGCGTCTTACCGCAGATGCGCCAATCCTCAGGCGTCCAGCCAGACGTGCTCGGCGAACATGTAGCCCATCAGGCCACCCAGCGGATGGGGGGTCAGTCCCCGCAGCTTGGTGTTGTGGCCGTCGATGCTGCTCCTGAACTGCGGAATGCCGATGCCGCCGTGCTCGTGGATCAGCACCTGCATGTCGCCGTACATCTGCTTGCGCTTGGCTTCGTCGGTCTCGCCGCGTGCCGCCAGCAGCAGCTGGTCGAACTGTTCGTTGCGCCAGCCCGACTCGTTCCAGGCGGCCTCGGACTGGAAGAACAGGCTGAACATCAGGTCGGCGGTCGGCCGCGCACTGATGGCGCCGAAGCCCAGCGGATGCTTCATCCAGTGGTTGGACCAGTAGCCGTCCGACGGCACCCGCCGGATATCGAGCCTGAGCCCGATCTGCTGCGCCGAGAGCTGCATCAGCTGGGCCATGTCCACCGAGCCGGTAGCGGCCTCGGAGGCCACCAGGGGGAGCGTACGGTTGCCGATGCCGGCGCGCTCCAGGTGGTACTTCGCCCGA
>NZ_BAEU01000078.1:0-68063 GCF_000246875.1 Halomonas sp. KM-1 | reverse complement strand
ATATCGCGAGAGGGTGGGCGTCGGTTTCGCCCTGGTCATCGTCGGACTCTACGCCTTCGTGGTCGGCCTCAAGCTCGGCCTGTTCCCCATCGGCCAGAGCATGGCCGCTCAGCTGATCGGCTTCGATACCTGGCTGTGGGTCTATCTGTTCGCCTTCTGTATCGGCTTTGCCACCACCATGGCCGAACCGGCGCTGATTGCCGTGGGCCAGCAGGCCGAGGAGGCTGCCGCCGGCAAGATCCAGGGCAACGTCATTCGCATACTTGTCGCCCTGGGCGTGGCGATCGGCATTACCATCGGCGTGCATCGCATCATCAGCGGCGATTCCATTCACTACTACATCATCGGCGGCTATGTGCTGGTGATCCTGCTCACCGCCCTGGCGCCCCGCTACATCGTGGCGCTGGCCTTCGACCTGGGTGGCGTGACCACCTCCGAGGTGACGGTGCCGCTGGTCACCGCCCTGGGGATCGGGCTGGCCAGCCAGATCGAGGGTCGAAACGTGTTGATCGACGGCTTCGGGCTGATCGCCTTCGCCTCGATCTTTCCTATCGTGACCGTCATGAGCTATGCCATCGTGATGGAGAGAGTGGCAAAGCCGGGAGGCAAGACGAGATGAAGTTTTCGCTGTTGGTCGCCATCGTGCCGGAAGACCTCGAACAGGAGTGTATCGACGCCGCCACCGAGGCCGGCGCGGTGGGCATGACGCTGATGAACGGACGCGGCATCGGCGGCGAGCGCAAGAAGACCTTCTTCGGCCTGACCTACGAGGGCAGTCAGAGCATCATGCTGCTGACCCTCGAGAAAGGCCTGTCGCTGAAGGTGCTCAAGGCCATCCGCCAGGTGCTCAACCCCACCGGCGAGGATTCACGCGGCCTGGTCATGACGCTACCGGTGGAACACCTGGGCGGTATCGACATGGCGCAGGTCAAACGCTTCGAAGAGCGGCTCAGGCAAGACGTTTGAGCGCAAGATTGACGGAGAGAACGAGATGCTGGTCAAGGACATCATGAACCGCGACGTGGTGACGGTATCCCCCTTCGCCACCCTGCGCGATGCGCTGAGCCTGATGAAGCGCCACAACCTGAAGAGTCTGGTGGTGGAGCAGCAGGATCCCCACGATGCCTGGGGGCTGATCACCTACACCAATATCCTCAAGACCATCGTCGCCGAGAACGGCGACATCGACCTGATCAACGTCTATGACGTCTGTGCCAAGCCGGCCATCGGCGTTGGCGAGTCGCTGGACGTGCGCCACGTCGCCAGCCTGATGACCGATAGCGTGGTCAAGCGGGTACTGGTGCTGGACGACAACAAGTTGCTGGGCCTGGTCACGATGGATGATATCGTAGGCACCGTGCTCGACATGATCGAGTAAGCCGAACACGGATCTGCGCATGCAAGAGTTCTTCTCCTGGCTGGGCGAAACCCTGGGCGAGATCATTCGCTTCGTGGTCGACCTGCTGATCGTCTTCTTCTACAACCTGGGCGCCTCCGCCCGGGGCTTCTTCGACGGCCTGGCCTCAGCGCTGGGAATCCCCGCCACGCTGGTCAGCATGGCGGTGCTGCTGCTGGGGCTGTGGCTGCTCTACCTGGCGCTGCGCGCCCTGCTGCGCCGACGCATCGTCGCCACTCTGATCTGGGCGGTGCTGGGTGTGGTGGTGCTGAGCTGGCTGATCTATTAAACCCAGACCGAGTTAAAGTGCCGCCCCAGAGGCGGCACTATCTGATACCAGGATAGGCGGAATTCCGTAGCGAGCGAAGATAGGCTGGCCGCCGCCGGAGCGCAGCTGCCGGAGTGTAGCCCGCTACATGAGGACAGCGACGGTCCGACGCCTCGGCACCGCCGGCGGCCAGGATGGCTAGGTTCGTTCCCGACGAACCAACGCACTTCCCACATCCATGTGGGTCGTCGAGCGCAGTAGGAAATTACTCAGGCAAGGGCCTTTTCGATCACCTCATACACATTCGGCGAAAGCTTCTCGGCGCGGATGCGTTCGAGCTCGCCCTTCATCAGCGCCTGGCGCGACTCGTCGAAGCGCTGCCAGCGGGTGAGCGGCGTGACCAACCGCGCGGCGATCTCCGGATTGAGCCGGTTGAGCTCGATCACTACATCGCTCAACAGCCGGTAGCCCTCACCATCGGAACGGTGGAAGTTGATGCGGTTCTGGTTGGCGAAGGCACCGACCAAGGCGCGCACCTTGTTGGGATTCTTCAGCGAGAAGGCCGGATGGGCCATGAGGTGCTTGACCCGATCGAGGGCATCCGGCTGGGGCCGGGTGACCTGAATGGTGAACCACTGATCCATCACCAGCGAATCGTGTGCCCACTTCTCACCAAAGGCGCGCAGCGCGGGAGTGGCCAGATCGTCGCGGCTGCTGTGGGTCAGCAGCGTCAGCGCATGACGCACGTCGGTCATGTTGTGGTCGGCTTCGAACTGCCGGCGCGCCAGTTCGATGGCCTGTTCATCCTCGATGGCCATCAGGTAGGAGAGCGCCACGTTCTTCAGGCTGCGCCTTGCAATCTGTTCGGGCTCCGGCGCGTAGGGCGCATCGCTCACGTTCTCTTCAAAGACGCGCAGGAAGTCGTCGCGCAGAGTTGCCGCCAGTGACTGCTTGACGAAGTGACGTGCCTCGTGGATCGCTTCCACGTCCACCAGCGGCTGCTGCTCGGCAATGTAGGCCTCGCTCGGCAGCGTCAGCATCTCGGCCAATACCGCCTTGTCGTCGCCGCCGCGCTCCAGCAGGGCACGGAAGGCCTCTACCACGCGCGGATCCATGACCTTCTCCACGCCATTACGATGAGCGGCGATGAGATCATCCAGCGCCAACATCGCCAGGCGCTGTCCGGCATCCCAGCGATTGAAGCCGTCGGAGTCATTGGCCAGCAGGAAGGCCAGATCCTCACGAGCGTAGGGGAAGCGCAGTTGCACCGGCGCCGAGAAGCCGCGCAGCAGCGACGGTATCGGAGCCTCAGAGACGTCGGTGAAGACGTAGGTCTGCTCCTCTTCGCGCAGATGGATCACGCCATCGCTGCCGAGCGACTCGCCGTTCAACGTCAAGGGCAGATCGCGGCCGCTCTTGGTGCCCACCAGACCAAGGCGAACGGGAATGTGCAGCGGCTGCTTTTCCGGTTGCCCAGGCGTCGCCGGCGTGCGCTGACGCAAGGTTAGGCGATACTCGGCGTGGGCGTAGTCGTATTCGCCGTAGGCATCGATCTCCGGCGTACCGGCCTGGGAGTACCAGTGCATGAATTGGGAGAGGTCCTGCCCCGAGGCCTCGGCCATACAGGCGACGAAGTCCTCGATGGTCACGGCCTGGCCGTCGAAGCGCTCGAAGTAGAGGTCGCTGCCGCGGCGGAAGGCCTCCCAGCCGACCAGGTTGCACAGCATGCGCACCACCTCGGCGCCCTTCTCGTAGATGGTCAGGGTGTAGAAGTTGCCGATCTCGATGTAGTGGTCGGGGCGTACCGGGTGCGCCGTGGGTCCGGCATCCTCGGCGAACTGGGCGGTGCGGAAGAAGGCCACGTCCTCGATGCGCTTTACCGGCGCCGAATTGACATCGGCGGAGAAGCACTGATCGCGAAAGACGGTGAAGCCCTCCTTCAACGAGAGCTGGAACCAGTCGCGGCAGGTGACGCGGTTGCCCGACCAGTTGTGGAAGTACTCATGTGCGACGATGCCCTCGACCCGCTGGAAGGTGGCATCGGTGGCGGTATGCGGATGGGTCAGCACCGCCGCTGAGTTGAAGATGTTGAGCCCCTTGTTCTCCATGGCCCCCATGTTGAAGTCGTCGACCGCCACGATCATGAACAGATCGAGATCGTATTCGCGACCATAGGTCTCCTCGTCCCACTGCATGGACCGCTTGAGCGAGGCCATGGCGTGGTCGGTCTTGCCCAGGTTCTCCTCCTCGACCCAGATCTGCAGGGTGACCTCACGCCCGCTCATGGTGGTGAAGCGATCCTCGACCTTTTGCAGGTCACCGGCCACCAGCGCAAACAGGTAGCTGGGCTTGGGGAAGGGGTCGTCCCAAGTGACGAAGTGGCGCCCACCGGGCAGCTCGCCCCGCTCCACCGGATTGCCGTTGGAGAGCAGCACCGGCAGGCTCGCCCGGTCGCCGATCACCGTGGTGGAGAAGGTGGCCATCACGTCGGGGCGATCCGGGTAGTAGGTGATACGGCGGAAGCCCTCGGCCTCGCACTGGGTGCAGTACATGCCATTGGAAAGATAGAGCCCTTCCAGCGCCGTGTTCTCCTTGGGCGCGATTTCGACTTCGGTATCCAGACGGAAACACCGAGGTGGGCGGTGTACGGTCAGCCCACTCTCGCCGAGCGTGTACTCGTCGCCGGCAAGGGGCTGGCCGTCGATGGCGATCGACTTCAGGATCAGTTGCTCACCGTCGAGCTCGAGCGGCTCATCGGCCTCACACTCAGGGTTGCGCTCCAGTTGCAAGCTCGCCTTGACGAGGGTCGCCGCGGGATCGAGCTCGAAGGTCAACCCGACATGGGTCACACGGTAGGCGGGGGGCCGATAGTCGTGGCGATACGTCGGCTTGGGTTCAGACATCGGGAAGACTCCTGTCCATGGTCGGCGTCCATTGTACGGTTGGCGGCTCCCCAACCTCAAAGGCACATTGCGTCAGCGGCGCACGAAACGTGCCGAGTCGCCGCCCAGCCGAACGGGTTCGGGACGCGTGGCGATCCACAGCCCCAGCAGCGCCAGACCGCTCACCAGCAGCACTTTCAGCCACACCACACTGAGGGTGAAGAGGAGCACCAGAATCGAGAAGGCCAGCATGGCGCCGGCAAGCCATTTGGCGTGACGAGGAATGGCGCGCTCGCCCTCCCAGGCCACCACGGTGGGACCGAAGCGCGGATGCTCGCGTATCCACCGAGCGAAGCTCGGTGATCCGCGAGAAGCCGCCCAAACCGCCAGGAGCATGAAACAGGTCGTTGGCATCAGCGGCACGAAGACACCGATAACGCCGAGTGCAAAGCTGACCCATGCCAGTGCGATATAGAGAGCGCGTCGAAGCGAATGCATGCAGGTAGCTCCAATTCGGCGTTGCCAGCTCCCCTCATTGAAGCGCATCTCGGCAGTGCGGGCCAATCGGCCATCTCTATGGCCGCGTTAGAAAAAAGAAAGCCCGCCCGGAGGCGAGCCGACGAAGTGGATCTTCGCTAGTGTATGGGAATCTCACGGCGCTGCGTCTTCACCTCGCCGCTACGGGGCACGTGCACCTCGAGCACGCCATTGGCAAAGCTGGCCTTGATCTCTTCGGTACGAGCGTCGGCAGGAAGATCGAGTACCCGGCGAAAACTGCCATAGGAGCGCTCGATGCGCTGGAACTTGTCTTCCTTGGTGCTGCTTTCCTGGCGTTTCTCGCCTTCGATCACCAGGCGATGGTCATCCAAGGTGAGCTTGACATCCTTCTCTTCGACACCCGGCACCTCGACGCTGATCAGGTACTCCTCATCACGCTCGGCAATGTCGAGCTGCGGCCGCAGCAGGCTGGGCATATCGCCGAAGCGGCTCTCCAGCGAAGTCATGCCGAACTGACGCATGACGTCGTTCATCCAGCGATCGAGCTCCTGATGCATGCCGAACAACGGCGAGAGCTCGCCGCGACGTGGCTCGACGGGCACCGGAGTGCCGGCATCGGCGCTTTCGCTCTTGAACCAGTTCCAGGGAGAAAATTTCTGCAGGTTCATACGCCACCTCCTGTTCTTCAAAACACGTGACGCAACGGGCAGGCCATTCGGCCTTGTACTGGCAGAATTAAAATTGGCGACGTGGGAGGAAATTTCAAGGTCGGCTTGAGGCACGCTTGCGCCAGATCAAGATTTGCCATCGACCCCTGATGGGCCGATGGCGAAGCACTGCTCAGTCGCGGAAATTGTCGAACTGAAGTGCCAGGTCGGGGCCGCCCTCAGCGCGCAACAAGGCGATCACGTCCTGCAGATCGTCACGCTTCTTGCCGGTGACGCGCACCTTCTCGCCCTGAATCTGGGCCTGGACCTTGAGCTTGCTGTCCTTGATGCGCTTGACGATGTCCTTGGCCTCCTTCTGCTCCAGCCCCTGCTTGAGCTTGACCTCCTGGCGGGCGCGCACGCCGGAAAGCTCCGGCTCCTGCACGTCCATGCAGCGCGCATCGATACCACGGGCAATGAGGCGGTTGCGCAAGACGTCGAGCATCTGCTTGAGCTGGAAATCGACTTCGGCTTCGAGTTGCACCGTGTCGCCGTTCAGCTCGAAACTGGCCTTGACGCCCTTGAAGTCGAAGCGGCTCTGGACCTCGCGATTGGCCTGATCCACCGCGTTGCTGGCTTCGTGCTTGTCATATTCGGAAACGATATCGAAAGAAGGCATGGCTTTTCCCTGTTTGCCCGGTACGCCGGAAAGTCTACCAGCACCACGCGCCCCCTGCGCGTCTAGGAGGCTTCTTCAACCGGTTCTTCGGCTGCGACGAGGGACTTGCCCATCTGCCAGCCGGCGCAGCCATCCTCGTAGTAATCGTCGAGCCAGCGCTCCAGGCGAAACCCCATGCGACGGTACAGCCCCAGCGCGACACGGTTGTCGGCTCTCACCTCGAGCCCCAGGGCATCGGCTCCCTGGTCCATGGCCAGGCGCTCCAGCGCTTCGAGCAGGCGACGCCCCAGGCCGCTGCCGCGCGCCTCGGGGTGGACGCAAAAGGAGTAGAGCCGGGCACGACGGCTGCCGCGCCGGAACAGCAAGGTGCCGTAGCCCAATAGCCGCCCATCTTCTGCCTCGGCAAGCTGAGTCTCGGCATGAGCGCGATTCAACAGATGCCAAAGCTGCCGACGGCTGAAGCGGTCGCCGCTGAAGGCCAGCTGTTCCAGTCGATAGAGTGCGTCCAGATCCTGAGGACGGGCCTGACGCAACGAAACGCTCATCGAACTCTCCGCAACGGGCTGCAAACATTATGTGTCGTAGGTTCACGGTAGTCGTCCCGACACTGCTGTGAGTGGGCCGGGATCATGAAATCATTTCACCAGTCGATACGCTTGTCGACAGGAAGTTGCAGCGGCATGCTGACCGCATTCGGCAGTGCCCTGCCATCGTCTCCAACCCAACGGAACTCACCATGTGCCCCTTGCGTATCGTCGTCGATCGACAGGAAGACTGGCAGCCCTACTACCCCTCCGAGGATCTGATCGGCGCCGACGACTTTCTCGCTCTGGACCGCCGCCACCGCAGTGCCGCCGACCAGGACCGCAGCACGCATGTGATCAATCTGTGCGGTGAGCTCGATTACCTGGGCACCGGCTACTACGTCTCGCTGCTCGCCCAGGCCCGCGGTCAACGGGTCCTGCCGAGCGTTGAGACCCTCAACGAGCTGTCGCGCAAGGCACTGGTCGATCTGCAACTGGATACGCTGGCCCCGCTATTGGGCGAACTGGCACGTCAGGGCCGCCTCGCCGGTGACAGCGTGACTCTGCGGGTGCTGTTCGGCGAATGCCTCGAACCCGAGCTGGCCCGCCTCGCCCGTAAGCTGTTCGAGCGTCTGCCCTGCCCTTTGCTCGAGGCACGCTTGGTGCGACGCCACGATCTGTGGCGCCTGGCACGCCTCAAGCCGGTGGCGCTGCGCGATCTCAACGTCGACGAGCAGGACCTGTTCGCCTCAGCGCTGAACCGCCACTCGCGCAAGGTATGGCGCACGCCCACGGCGCGCCGCCGCTATCGCTTCGATCTGGCCATCCTCGTCGACCCCAAGGAGGCCATGCCACCCAGCAACACCAGTGCTCTGAAGGCCTTCATTCGCGCCGGCCGCAAGCTGGGCATCGACGTCTCGCTGATCACCCGGCGCGATGCCGGCCGGCTGGCGGAATTCGACGGACTCTTCATCCGCGAGACCACCGCGCTGGACCATCACACCTACCGCATGGCCCGGCTCGCCGAACATGAGGGGTTAGTGGTGATCGACTCGCCGCGGGATATCCTGCGCTGCACTAACAAGGTCTACCTGCACGCTCTGCTTCGGGCGCGGGGGGTGCCGGCGCCCGAGGGTATCCTGCTCAAGCGCCGCGACCGACGCCCCCTGGCCGAGCGCGTCGCCGGCATGAGCTTTCCCATGGTGCTGAAGATTCCCGACGGCTCCTTCTCCCGCGGCGTGGTCAAGGTCGAATCGCTGGAGCAGCTCGAGCGCGAGAGCAAGCGGCTGTTCGATGACTCCGCCCTGCTGCTGCTGCAGGAGTGGCTGCCCACGGAGTACGACTGGCGTATCGGCGTGCTGGACGGCCAGGTGCTGTTCGCAAGCCGCTATTACATGGCCCGCGGTCATTGGCAGATCTACGACCACTCGGGAGCACGCGTAAAGAGCGGCGGTTTCACTACTCACGACCCGTCCGAGGTGCCACTTGCGGTCATCAAGGCGGCCTTGAAAGCCACTCGCCTGATAGGTAGTGGGCTCTATGGCGTCGACATCAAGCAGGCAGGAGAGCGGGTCGTGGTCATCGAGGTCAACGACAACCCCAACGTGGATGCAGGCATCGAGGATGCTCGGCTCGGGCGCCAGCTCTACGAGCGGATCATGGCCGTCTTCCTGGCACGCATGGAAGCCCGGGTAGCGGCCAGATCGGCCAGCGAGTAGGACTTACTCAAAAAAACAAATTCCATCAATAGATTACTCGAACACCTTCTATCCTTGTCGCTGTTAGGAGACAGATCAAGCCCTTGATCTGCAAGGCTCAGTGAACTTTGCGCCTGAGATGTCTCCAAGTGGCGACACAATTGCGCCACCACTTCAGATAACAATTCTTTATCTTCACGCCAGCCCTCTGATTGGGAAGACTTTTTTCCAGTTGGCGTGGATGTTGCCTACCGTAGGGCACGCTAGCGAAGAAAACCCAGCCCTGTACGCCGTTAGCGTCGGTGAATACCGGCGCGATGGCGTTGATTGGATGAACAGGGCATTACTGCAAGGAGCGATGACGATCATGAAAATCACCATCTTCGGATCAGGCTATGTGGGACTGGTCACCGGCGCCTGCTTGGCCGATGTCGGCCACCAGGTCATGTGCGTGGATGTCGACCATGACAAGGTGGAACGGCTGAATGCTGGCGAAATCCCCATCTACGAGCCCGGCCTGGAAGATCTGATCGGCAAGAACAAGGCTGCCGGCCGTATCGAGTTCACCACCGATGCCGCCAAGGCGGTCGAATTCGGTCTGTTGCAGTTCATCGCCGTGGGCACCCCCTCCGACGAGGATGGCAGCGCTGATCTCAAGTACGTGTTGAAAGTCGCCGAAACCATCGGTCAGCACATGAACGACTACAAGGTCGTCGTCGACAAGTCGACCGTGCCGGTAGGCACGGCCAGCAAGGTGGAACGCACCATCGCCGCCGAGCTCGAGAAGCGCGGCGCGCGCCTAGAATTCGACGTCTGCTCCAATCCGGAATTCCTCAAGGAAGGTGCCGCCATCGAAGACTTCTCGCGCGGCTCGCGCATCGTCGTCGGCACCGGTTCGGAACGCGTCAAGCAGGCCATGCTGGAGTGCTATGGCCCTTATAACCGTCAGCGCGACAAGATGATGTTCATGGGCGTGCGCAGCGCCGAGCTGACCAAGTACGCCGCCAACGCCATGCTGGCGACCAAGATCAGCTTCATCAACGAAGTCGCCAACCTCGCCGAGCGCCTTGGCGCCGACGTCGAGGAAGTTCGCCATGGCATCGGCTCCGACCCGCGCATCGGCTACAGCTTCATCTACCCCGGCTGCGGCTACGGTGGCTCCTGCTTCCCCAAGGACGTCAAGGCTCTGGCCCACACCGCCGAGGAGATCGGTCATCCGGCCGAGATGATCAAGGCAGTGGAGCGGGTCAATGCGCGACAGAAGAACAAGCTGTTCGAGAAGCTCTGCCAGGCCTTCGACGGCCAGCTTGCCGGCAAGACCATCGCCATCTGGGGGCTGGCCTTCAAACCCAATACCGACGACATGCGCGAGGCGCCCAGCCGCGCGCTGATGGAAGCGCTGTGGGACGCCGGCGCGCGTGTCCAGGCCTACGACCCGGAAGCCTCCGACGAGTGTCGCCGTATCTATGGCGAGCGCGATGACCTGGTGCTGGCCGAACGTCGCGACGACACCCTGGAGGGCGCCCATGCACTGGTGATCTGCACCGAATGGAAGGCCTTCCGCACCATCGACTTCGCCGAGCTGCACGACAAGCTCGAGGAGCCGGTGCTGGTCGATGGTCGCAACCTTTTCCAACCCGATACCGTCAAGCGAGCCGGGCTCGCCTATTACGGTATCGGTCGAGGCGACTCCGTACGACCCGTGCTGGCGTGAGGAGCTGCAATGTCCTCTACTCCCCGCGACCACACCGTCGCCAGCCGAATCACGGAGCTGACTACCTTCGTGTTCGGCATGGCGCTGCTGATCCTGATCGTCAGCGAGCTGCCGACGGATGTGTTTTCGCCCGAGTCGCAGAACTTCTTCTTCGTCATCGGGACGATTGCCATCTGGCGGTACTCCTGGTGGGCAGTGCAGGCAATCCGCTCGGTCTGGTACAACCGGGTGATCTTCCCGCGCATGCGGGCCGAAGCCGATGCGGTGGACGAGCACGAAAAGCCTCCGGAGCTTTTCGTGCTGTGCACCTCGTTCCGCATCGAGGCTCGGGTCAACTTCCAGGTCTATGATGCCCTGGTCAGGGAAGCTCACGCCTACGGCGTGCCGACGACGATCTTCGCCTCCGTCTCGGACCGTACCGACGTGGATGTCATCACCCACGTCATGGACGAGCACGGCTGGCCGCAGAACGTCGAAGTGCGCTACATGTTCCAGAAGGGGGACGGCAAGCGCTCGGCCATGGCCGAGGTGCTGCGGGCGATCTCCCGGCGCCTGCCGGCGCCGGGATCGCTGCTGATCTCGATGGATGGCGATATCCGGCTCGAGCCGGGCACGCTGTCCCGTTCGCTCTCCTTCTTCGCGGCACAGGACGACCTGGGGGCACTGACTACCAACAACCGTGCCGAGGTCACCGGTAACGACGCCACCCGCGAGTGGTATGACCTGCGCTATGCGCAGCGCCACCTGATGATGAGTTCGATGTCGGTATCGCGTCGGCTGCTGGTGCTTACCGGCCGCTACAGCGTGTTCCGCGCCGACCTGGCGACCCAGCCCGACTTCATCGAGCTGATCGAGAGCGACCACGTCGACCACTGGCGCTTCGGCAACTTCAAGTTCCTTTCGGGGGACGACAAGTCGTCCTGGTACTGGCTGCTGAAGAACGGCTGGCGCATGCTCTACATTCCCGACGTCTACGTGACGGGGTTCGAGGAGCTGCCTGATCGGCGGCGTTTCTTTGCCTCGACCACCGACCTGATGC
Organism: Halomonas sp. KM-1; assembly: GCF_000246875.1. NCBI lineage: Bacteria > Pseudomonadati > Pseudomonadota > Gammaproteobacteria > Oceanospirillales > Halomonadaceae > Halomonas > Halomonas sp. KM-1. Next base: position 56,719 of record NZ_BAEU01000078.1, on the reverse strand, counting down.
GTCGCTGGTACGGCAACATGCTGCGCACCAGTAACCGCGCCATTGCGCTGGGGCCTCGCCCGATGGGCATGTTCACCTGGTGGAGTCTGGTCGATCAACGACTCTCCATGTGGACGACGCTGGTGGGGCCCACTGTGGTGACCCTGGTATCGCTGTTCATCAGGCCCTCGTTCTTCTTCGCCTATGTGCTGTGGATCCTGATGACCCGCGGCATTGCCACTCTGATCCTTGCCTGGCAGCGCGGGCGCTTCAGCCTGCTGTGGATCCCGCTGATCTATTACAACCAGGTGTGGGGTGCGATGCTGAAGACCTATGTCAGCTTCCGCTTCAACCGTCAGAAGTGGTCGCGCCAGGGCATTTCGGCGGGCGAGCCGGACGATCCAGCAGCGGCCCGCAGGCAACGCCGAATGGGCCACCTGCTGCATGGCTTTGCCTACGGCGTGCTGCTGTTCGTGCTGATCCTGTCGACCGGTGTGATGGCCCCACCCGACCGCACGTCGCTGCATATCGCCCGGGACCAGACCTGGGAGCGCAATCAACAGCCGGAGAGGCTCGACCGCTGGATCGCCGCCGCCATGGCCGACAACAGAACGAGTGAAGCGGTGCAGCTCCCGCCAGGACACTTCCGCTTGGAAGGCGATCTGATCGACACCCTGCAGCAAAGCGCCCGGCCAAGCGACAGGCAGATCCAAGGCAATCGCCGCACCACGCTGGCGATATCGCCCGCCTTGGCGGAACTGATGCAGGGACCCGATGGCGAGCCGATCCAGGATGCCGTGCAGTGCACCGTGGATGCGTCCTGCCAGTTGGCTCTCGATGAACACAACCTGACCCTCGTCAACGTAAGACTCAGGATCGAGCCCGCCGCCCAAACGGAAGTAGCGGCGACTCAACCCTGACGCAAGGAGCGACCTACGGATGACTGATCATTTTTCCAACGACGACCCCAAGCGACACGAGCCTACCCTCGGTGGGGATCGCGCAAGGAGGCAACCCGATGCTGCCGCCGAGCCGGGCGGCGTCGATCACGACAGCGCACGCTTGACTCGTGGCGACCGCCTGCAGCACGAACGGCGCGACGAGCGCGGCTACATTCGCGTTACCCTGCCCTTTCGCGTCGACCTGGGCGACAGCGATACGGAGCTGAGTGGCAACGACGTCTCCCTGGGCGGCTTTTCCGCCCACAGCCGGCGCGACTACCAACCCGGTGAGCGCATCTCCGCCTCGCTGCTGATGATGGCAGGCGCCACCGAGCTGATCGTCCCACTGAAGGCGGAGTGTTTGCGCACCACGCCCGCTGAGCGCGGCGAGGGTTACGACGTCAGCTTCGAGATTACCGAGATCGAGCCGCAGCACCGCGAGTTGCTGCGCCAGATCATCCGCAGCGCCCTCAGCGGCCGCTCGCCCAATGTCGAAGGATTGATTGGTGGCGAAGACCCGCAGACGCCCCGCAAGCGCCAGGCGTCCAGAGCGCTACCGCCGGCACGGCCGCCCAAGCCCATGGGGCGCTACATCCTGTTGTTTGCCGCCATCGGCGTGCTGGTCCTGGTAGGCGCCGCAACCGCCTACCGCAACTTCATGCTGATCGAGCCCAGCTTCGCCGCCGTGACGGCACCGCGCATCGACATTCGCGCTCCCAGCCCGGGCATTCTCGGCGAACATGAACTGGTGGCCGGCGACCAGGTCGAGCGCGACCAGCTGTTGACCAACGTGATCAATAGCGACCTAGAGTCCGACCTGATCCTTGCCGAGGCGGCGCTGGACTACAACAACCGGCTGCTCGACAACCTGCGCGAGCACATCGAAGGCGGCATGCAGGAAGTCAGTCTGGCCAACTCGGCCCAGCCGGCCAGCGGCGACACCATGACCTTCGAGTCCGTCTCGCCTGAGATCGCGCAGGCACGTATCGACCAGTTCGAAACGGTGCGCGACTACGAGAGCTCGCGTATCGCCGCCCTCGAAGCCCGCATGGCCAGCAACGACATCTACAGCCCCTGCGACTGCCTGGTGGCATGGGCGCTGAGCAGTGCCGACGGGGTCTACATCAACGAAAGCGAACGGATCATGACGCTGATCCGTACCGACGAGGACGACGTGCTGGTCGAGGCGCTGGTCCACATGAACGACATCAGCCGTATCGACCCCGACCAGCAGGCCTACGTTACCCTGGCCAATGCCAACCAGCCCATTCGCGCCCGAGTGCGCAACGTCGCTCTGGACGTCGAGCGCCAACCGCGCGCCGGGTTCCCCAGTTGGGTGCGACAGCAGCAGAACGTAGCCAGCGTGCTGCTGGTACCGGAGGAGCCGCTGCCGGCCGAGAGCGTCGGCCAGCCGGTGGACGTGCGCTTTACCGAAGCCCCGCTGCTGGGTGCCGCCTCGGAGCGAATCTGGCAGGGAGTACGCTCGGTCATCCAGTTCGGCGATGATATCTACCGCGCAGCCATGGAGGACAACGATGAAGTTACCGACGACAGCTAAGGAACGCGGTTCCGTCGGCATGCATTCCAGCCTGCTGCTGGGATGCCTGACCCTGCTACCGGTCGCGGTCGGCCACGCTGACGAGGGCGCAGAGGCCCTCGTCGACATTCCACAGGAGATAGCCTGCTCACAGCGCTACACGGCAATGGAGACGCCGCGGCCACGCCAGGCGGCGAATGCCACGGCTGCGGACGGCCATGCCGCCGTGCGCCAGAACTTTCATACCACGCGCCACTGGGGCACCGACGAGAACGTCGAGCGGCTGGGCGCCGGACAGACCGGCATCGGCGAACCCGGCCTACGCGTACGCTACCCCGCCGGCACCTCATCGCCGGGAGAAGAGCCCCGCGGTGGCGCCGGTTTCTACAGCGATCCGCCTTCTCTGCAGGGGGCCGACCGTGCCTGCCTGAGCTATATGGTCCGCTTTCCTGCCGATTTCGACTTCGTTCGCGGTGGCAAGCTGCCGGGGCTGTATGGCGGTGAAGCCCCCTCGGGCGGGGAAGAGGTCGACGGCGTGAACGGTTTCTCGATGCGCCTGATGTGGCGCGAGGAGGGCGAAGGCGAACTCTACCCCTATGTGGTCGGCTTCGAGGGCGCTTCGATCGGGCGCGGCTTCTGGCATTTTCCCCTTGGCCAGTGGGTGACCGTCGAGCAGGAGGTCGTACTCAACGATCCCGGCCAGGAGAACGGCGTTGCCAGGCTGTGGGTCGACGGTCGCCCGGTGCTGGAGCACCAGAACGTGGTGTTTCGCACCACGCCCGACCTCACCGTCGACGGCCTGATGTTCTCGACCTTCTTCGGTGGCACCGGCGAAGGGTGGCGCACGCCCCGCGATCAATACGTCGACTTTGCCGCGTTCCGTTTCTACACCCCCTGACACCCACGTTCGAGCGCCAATGGAGCGACGCCGATCATGCCCCTTGCCGTAGTAAAAGGACTTATTCGACACCCGCTGCTGCCGTTGCTGCCTGTCGCCCTGCTGGCGATGAGCGGCACCGCGGTAACGGCCGACACCCTCTCGCGAGAGGAGCGCATGGAACTCGACCTCTCCGAGTATCGCGTCAATGACACCGATGCCAGCTACTTCGACGTCGAGGCGCGCAAGGCCCTGCTGAGCGAGACCCGAAACCCACTGCTGTTGCAGGTCGAGGAAGAAGCGGGGCTGGGAATCAGCTGTCGCCAGAAGCTGAACTACGAGCCGATCACCACTCGTGGCGGCATACCGGGCTTCTATCCCAGCCCCGACGAGTGGGAGCTCGCCACCGAACCGCTGTTCGCCTTCGAAGACAGCGTCTCGGAGTTGGCCGGGGCATTCGTTGCCACCGGCGACACCTTCTATGCCGACTGCCTGGTGAAATATCTGTACGGCTGGGCCAACGCCAAGGCGCTGACCACCTTCCGCTATGACTCGCTGGAACCCCAGGCGTGGTTCGCCTCGGAGTCGATGCTGTTCGCCGCGGCCATGGCCTACTCCGTCGTGCGCCCCTACGTGGAAGGGTTCGAGGAGGAGCGGGCAGAAGTGGAGCGGTGGCTGCACGGGCTCGCCCTGCAGCACTCGGCGATACCCGGGGAACCGGAAGAGAGCTGTTGCAACAACCACTTCTACCGCCGCGCGCTCTACGCCAGCATGGTTGGCGTGCTGGTCGAGGATGACGACTTGTTCCGCTTCGGCGTCAGCGCCATCTATTCCGCGCTGCACGACATGACCGAAAGCGGCGCGCTGCCCCTCGAGGTGGGCCGCGGCCGGCGCGCCATCCACTATCAGAACTACGCCCTCAACTATCTGATCACCAACATGCAGGTGATTCATCGCCAAGGCTACGACATCTTCGATCTGGAATACGAGGGTAGCACCATCCACGAAGCCATCGACTATCTGTTCGTGATTCTGGACGACCCGGCGGCGTTGGAAGACTACGCACCACTCGAGCAGTTCATGGGTTTCCTGCGTGACCCCCAGTACTTCACTTGGATGGATATCTACCTGGCCCACTACGAGCACGAACCGATGGCCGACTTCGTGACCCGAGTACGCCCCACCTACAACCGCAGTGCGGGCGGCTTCATCACCCTCTACTTCATGGCCCCCGATGCTCAGGAGCACATCTACATGGACGAGGAGCGCCGCAGCACCGAAGCGTTCCGCGGCTTGGGGAATTGAAACGGGGCCAACTGCTACACGATACGACGACACATAGAGAGGGGAACACATGGAACGAATAGCGAACAGGACTCGACTCATCCCCTCGCTGCGATTCACCGCAGCGATAACCCTGTCGGCCTGGCTGGCCGGCTGCGCCGTGACGCAGGGGACGCCGGGCGGCGAGCATGCCCAGCCCATACCCGAGGCACATGAAAGCTGGTTCTCTGGTGGCCTTGATACCAACATAGATTCGATGGACTGGGACCAAATCAATCGCGCCCAGGACCTGATCGAAACGGGCCGCTATGACGAGGCCATCGAGCACTTGCAGCCGTTGATAGAACGTTACGTGCCGCCCGCCTATTATGAGATGGCCAAGCTTTACGATCAGGGCCTCGGCGTCGAGCAAGATCCCTCTCAAGCTGCTCGCCTCTACGGTCAAGCGATTGAGCAGCCTTCGTCCATACGCGGCCATGCCTCGCTGAACCTTGCACGGCTCTACCTTGAAGGCAGGGGCGTGGAGCGTAACGATGTACTCGCCTACCATCTGCTGTGGCAAGCCAAGGAGGCCGAACTCGACCGCACTGCCGAAGTGCTGCTGGCCCGCCTCCTGACTGAAGGTGGCGAAGGCGTCGAGGCCGATCCCGAGCTGGCCCACCGGCTCTACAGCGAAGCGGCTGCGCGCGGAGAGCCTGAGGCCCTTGAGGCCCTGGCAGAAGCCCATGCCCCCGGCGGCTGGCTGGAAGAGGATCCAGCCCGCTCGATGGACTACGCCCAGCGCTACGCCGACATACTCGAAAGCGAGGCGGCCCAGGGCGAGGTCAACGCCATGTTGCAGCTGGCGTCGTTGCATAGCGAAGACGGACTGCTCGGCGACCAGCCCGATCAGCGTATCCACTGGTTGCAGCAGGCGGCCCAGGCCGGCGATCTCGATGCCCTGGCCCGAGCCGGACGCGATCTGACCCGGGACGGGAATCGCCAGCAGGGTCTCGAGCTGCTGGAAGATGCGGCAAGCCAAGGCAGCGTCGATGCCATGACTCATCTGGGCCAGGCGCTGCTCGAGCCCGAAGCCGGCAATCCCGAACCGGTGCGCGCCGAGCGCTGGCTGCGCGAGGCGATCGAGGCCGGCTCGATCGATGCCCGAGTGATCCTGGGACGCGCCCTGGTGGAAGGCCAGGCCGGGCTCAACGACCTGCCCCGCGGCATGGGCCTGCTCGAGCAGGCCGCCGAGCAGAACCACCCGCAGGCGTTGGCACAGCTGGGCTCGCTCTATCTGGACGACGAACGAGTCGCAGGCCAACCCTACATCGCCGTCGACTATCTCGAACGTAGCCATGAGCTGGGGCACCCCTGGGCCACCGAGCAGCTCGGCGGCGCCCTGCTAGAAGGGCGCGGCACGGCACCGGATCCTACCCGCGCCGAGGAGCTGCTGGAACAGGCCGCCGAGCGCGGCCAGAGCGGGGCCATGCGCATATTGGGCGCCGCTTATCTCGCCGGCGAGGTGCTGCCGTATGACCCTGTCAGGGGGCGAGAGCTTCTCGAGCACGCCGCCCAGGCCGGCGACACCACAGCGCTGACCCAGCTCGGCGAAGCGTATCTGGATGGCAGCCTGGAAGGCGAACCCCGCGAAGGTATCCGATTGGTGGGTCAGGCCGCCCATGAGGGCGATGCCTATGCCATGGTGGTACTGGGCCGTGCCTATCGCCATGGCGACGGCGTGGAGCGCGATCTCGCCGAGGCCAATCGCTGGCTCACTCGCGCTCAGGAGGCGGGCCATGAGTCCGCCGACGACGCTCTGACCTATGTCCAGCGCGACCTGGGTGCTCAAGGCGATATCCAGGCCCTCGTGGCGGCGGCGGAAGACGGCCACCCCGGTGCCATGGCCGACCTTGGCCGTGCCTTCCTCAACGGTGAAGGCGTCGAACGCGATCAGAGCCAGGCGGAATACTGGTTGGGGCAGGCGCATCAGGCCGGCCATGCCGGCGCCGCCGCAAGCCTCGGCCGCCTGTACATGGATAGGGGTGACGACGCGACAGCCATCGAGTACCTGGAAGCCGCCGTGGCCCGTGGCCACACCGGCGCGCGAGCTAATCTGGGGGAGGCCTACCTGGCCGGCAACCATGTGGAGCAAGACGTCGACCGCGGGCTGGAGCTGCTGCAGCAGGCCGCCGATGCGGGCATGCCGAACGCCGCTTTCGCGTTGGGTGAGGCCTATCAGCACGGCGACGGCGTCGAGCAGAACGCCGAGGAAGCGGAGCGCTGGTATCAGCAGGCCGTCGACGCTGGCGCCGACTATGCAAGTGCCGGCCTGGGCCTCGCCCTGATGCGCGGCGACGGCGCCATTGCGCAGGACGTCGAGCGCGGCCATGAGCTACTACTCGCCGCCGCCGAGCAGGGCCATCCCGGCGCTCAGGCCTCCCTCGGCCGTGAGTATCTGCGTGGGGTGAACCTGGACCGCGACCCGGAGCGAGGCGCCGACTATCTCTACGAGGCTGCCAGCCAAGGGCACCACAGCGCCCGTCTGGCCCTGGCCGAGGCCTATCTCACCTCCCGCGGCCTGCAGGCCAACCAGGAGCAGGCCCTGCTGTGGCTGGACAATGTCTTCGAGAGCGAAGGTCAGCTCGCCGTGGAAACGCTGCGCCAGCTGCTCTCCGACGAGGAGGCCATCGCCGCCGCCGGCGACGTGGAAATAGCAGAATGAACCGTTGACTCGCCAGCGAGCCGGCGCATCAGGCTCGCTGGCACTCGCCGCGGCGGCGCTTCGCGTAACGAACGAGGCCGGCGACTTGGCCGGCCTCGAATCGTTACTGCGTATACCGCACTGTCACGGTCAAGCGTCGAAGGGGTTGCGCAGCACGATGGTCTCGTTACGGTCGGGACCGGTCGAGACGATGTCGATGGAGGTACCCACCTTCTCCTCGAGGTAGCTGATGTAGGCGCGTGCATTGGCCGGCAGGTCCTCGATTCGCTTGGCCCCCAGGGTCGACTCGCTCCAGCCCGGCAGGTCCTCGTAGACCGGCTCCACCGCTTCGTAGCCCTCGGAGTCGACGGGGTTCTCCATCACCTCGCCATCCTTGCTGCGATAGCCGACACAGACGCGGATATTCTCCAGGCCGTCGAGCACGTCGAGCTTGGTCAGGCAGATGCCGGAAACGGAGTTGATCTGTACCGCATGGCGCAGGGCCACGGCGTCGAACCAGCCACAGCGGCGCGGGCGACCGGTGGTGGCACCGAACTCATGGCCACGTTCGGCCAGATGGCGGCCGTGCTCGTCGAACAGCTCGGTGGGGAACGGGCCGGAGCCGACTCGCGTAGTGTAGGCCTTGGTGATGCCGAGCACGTAATCGAGATAGAGCGGGCCGACGCCGGAACCGGTGGCGGTGCCGCCGGCGGTGGTATTGGAGCTGGTGACGAAGGGATAGGTGCCGTGGTCGATGTCGAGCAGCGAACCCTGAGCCCCTTCGAACAGAATGTTCTCACCGGCGCGGCGCAGCTCGTGGACCAGACCCACGGTATCGCAGACCATGGGACGCAGCTCTTCGGCCATCTCCATGGCCTCGTCGAGGATCTGCTGGAAGTCCACGGCCTTTTCGCCGTGATAGTTGACCAGCACGAAGTTGTGGTAGTCGAGTACCTCGCCCAGCTTGGAGGCGAAACGCTCACGATGCAGCATGTCGCCCAGGCGCAGGCCACGACGAGCCACCTTGTCCTCGTAGGCCGGTCCGATGCCACGCCCGGTGGTACCGATCTTGGCCACGCCGCGGGCCTTCTCACGCGCCAGGTCGAGGCGCACGTGGTAGGGCAGGATCAGCGGGCACGCCGGCGAGAGACGCAGCCGCTCGCGCACCGGCACGCCCTTGGCCTCGAGCTCGCGAATCTCCTTGATCAGCGCCTCGGGAGAGAGCACCACGCCGTTGCCGATGACGCAGGTCTTGTCCTGGCGCAGGATACCGGAGGGAATCAGGTGCAGAACGGTCTTCTCGCCGTCGATGACCAGCGTGTGGCCGGCGTTGTGTCCGCCCTGGAAACGGACCACCGCCGCCGCGGATTCGGTCAGCAGATCGACTACCTTGCCCTTGCCTTCATCACCCCACTGGGTGCCCAGCACGACTACATTCTTGCCCATTGTGTCTCGTCTCTCGTGTCAGCGCCGCGTAAGTGCGCGTCGATGATCCGGCCCGCGGGCCGCGCTCGTGATCCGGCCCGCATGCCGGTGTCGTCCAAATCTAGCCTCGGCCACCGCGCCCAGGCCTAGAGTGCCTCCGTCTGCCAGCGCCCGTCGACCAGGCTCAGACGGCGGCTGCAGCGATGCACCTCGGGAGATGTCGTCTGCCCCGGCAGCGCCTGTACCACCCGCTGCCCGCCGTCGCGCAGCGCGGCAATCGCCTCGCTCAGCCCCTCTCCAGAGGCCGGCGCCCAGATGCCGTCGCAGGCCGGCTCGCTCTGCACCAGGGTAGCGAGCAGCTTGAGATCCATCGAGAAGCCGGTGGCGGGTCGGGCACGGCCGAAGGCGCGACCCGTATCGTCGTAACGCCCGCCTTTGGCCAGGGCCTGACCGTATCCCGGCACGAAGGCCGCAAACATCATGCCGGTGTGATACTGATAGCCACGCAGCTCGGCCAGGTCGAAGTATATCTCGACCTCGGGATGCTCCTCGATCACGCCCTGATGCAGCGCACGCAGCTGAGCCAGCGCTTCGGCCACCGCCGCAGGGGCGCCGGCGAATGCCTCACGCGCGGACTCCAGCACTTCGGCACCGCCATGCAGCCGCCCCAGCGCACGGAACATCTCCGCCAGCGCCGGGTCGGGTACGCTGACCTCGACCTGCTCGGCCAGGGCACCGGGCGACTTGAGTTCCAGCGCTTCGAACAACGCCCGCTCGCGGTCGTGATCCAGTGCTGCTGCCTGTACCAGGCTACGATAGATGCCGATGTGGCCCAGCGCCAAGTGCAGCTCGGCGGCCCCGGCCGCCTTGAGGCTCTGCAGCGCCAGGCGCAGGATCTCGAGGTCGGCTTCCAGGCCTGCGTGGCCGAACAACTCGACGCCGACCTGCACCGGGCTGCGTCCGCCCTGATACTGGTCGGCCTTGGCACGCAGCACGTTGGTGCAGTAGCACAAACGCGCCGGCCCCTGGTGCCGCATGGAGTGCGCATCCATGCGCGCCACTTGGGGCGTCACGTCGGCGCTCACGCCCATCAGGCGGCCGGTGAGCTGGTCGGTCAGCTTGAAGGTCTGCAGGTCCAGGTCGGTACCGGTACCGGTCAACAGTGAGTCGAGAAACTCCACCGGTGGCGGCATGACCTGGTCGTATCCCCAGCGGTAATAGAGATCGAGCAGCGTGCGGCGCAGCTCCTCCATGCGGCTCGCCTGGGGCGGCAGCACCTCATCCATGCCGTCGGGCAGCAGCCAGCGGTCAGCGATGGTCATATGGTCAATCCTGCAAGACGATTGGGCGGGGCGAAAAGGGTTCCGAAGGTAAAAAAGGCCCACAAAAAAACCGGGCCACGCCCGGTTCAGGGATTCTATCACGTTTGACGCCAGGTTGAACCCCGCCATGCGGGGGCAACGAGCGTCGGCCGGCCCGCGGCCGGCCGACGCTGCGGGTCACTCGTCGTTCTGGATCGCCGGGCTGCGCAGGTAGCGGAAGAAGTCGCTGGTCGGATCGAGTACCAGCATGTCCCGCTCGCCGTCGAAGCTCTCGCGGTAGGCATTGATGCTGCGCCAGAAGGTGAAGAATTCCTGGTTCTGGCCATAAGCCTCCGAGAAGATCGCTGCCGCTTCGGCATCGCCCTCACCGCGCAGGGTCTCGGCCCGCTCGGTGGCCTGGGCCAGCAGTACCTGGCGACGACGGTCGGCGTTGGCGCGAATCCGCTCGGCCTCTTCCTGACCCTGGGCACGCCACTCGCGCGCTTCCCGCTCACGCTCGGAGCGCATACGGTCGAAGACCGCAGCGGAGACGTCCTCGGGCAGGTCGATACGCTTGACGCGAATGTCGAGGATCGACACCCCCAGCTCCTCACGCATCAGCGCGTCGAGCTCCTGGGTCGGCCGGATCATCAGATCGTCGCGACGCTCGGCGATGATCTGCTGCAGATCCAGACGACCGAACTCGTTACGCAGGCTCTCGTCGACCCGCGGCTGAATCAGGCGGATCGCCATCATCTCGTCGCCGGCGGTAGCCTCGTAGTAACGGGTGGGGTTGACCACCTGCCACTTGACGTAGGAGTCCACGATCACCGCCTTCTGCTCGAGCGTCAGGTAGCGGCTGGTATCGGTATCCAGCGTCAGCACACGGGTATCGAACTTGCGAACCGTCTGGGTGATCGGCACCTTGAAGTGCAGCCCGGGCTGGATGTTCTCTTCGATGACCTCACCGAAGCGCAGCTTGACGGCACGCTCGGTCTCGTCGACCACGTAGAGACTGTTGCTGGCCAGCCAGGCCACGGCAGCGAGGCCACCCACGATGATCAAGGAACGGTTGTTCACCATTTAGCGGCCCTCCCTGCGGATACCACCGGTATTGCCACCCTGCGCCGAGCTGGTCGTACGCAGGCGCTCGAGCACACGCGGGTCGAGTTCGCCGCTTTCGCCGCGAGCCGCCTCACCGTTGCCTTCGCCACCGCCAGTCTGGCCACCGGGGCGCTGGTCGAGCGGCAGGTACATCAGCGGTGCGTCGTCGCGCACGTCGATCAGCACCTTCGGTGTGCGAGCGAAGACGTCGGCCATGGCGTCGATGTAGAGACGCTCACGCATGATCTCCGGTGCGTTGCGGTACTGAGCCAGCAGCGCGTTGAAGCGGTTGACCTGACCCTGGGCTTCAGCCACCACCGACTCGCGGTAACCCTGGCCCTGCTCGACCAGACGCTGCGCCTGACCCTGAGCGGCCGGGATGATGGCGTTGGCGTAGGCCATGCCTTCGTTGATGGTCCGCTGACGATCCTCACGGGCCCGGATCACGTCGTCGAAGGCATCGATGACGGGTGCCGGCGCGGAGGTCGACTCGATGTTGATGGTCTGCAGGCGGATACCGGTACCGTAGCTGTCCAGGTAGGTCTGCAGGCGGCTCGCCACCGAGCTGCCGAGGATCTCACGACCGGAGGTCAGAATCTCGATCATGTCGGTGCCACCAACCACGTGACGCAGCGCGCTGTCCAGAGCGTTCTCGATGGAGAGCTCCGGGTTGCGCACGTTGAGCACGAAGTCGCGCGGGTTGTTGACCTGATACTGCGCCGAGATCTCGACCTCGACGATGTTCTCGTCACGGGTCAGCATCGACTGAGTCTGGGTCAGCGAGCGTACGCGGGTCACGTTGACCATGCGCACGTCGTCGATCAGCGGCGGATTCCAGTGCAGGCCGGGGCCGACGACAGTCTGGAACTCACCGAAGCGCAAGACCACGCCGCGCTCGGCCTGATCGACCAGATAGAAACCCATCGCCCCCCAGATGCCCAGGGCGATGATCAGCAGCAGTCCTGGCAGCGCAAAGGTGTTGCGGGGCCGACCGCCGCCCTTGCCACCTTGACCGCCGCCGCCCTTGCCGCCGCGACCGCCAAGCATGCCGTTGAGCTTGTCCTGAAATTTCTTCAGGGCCTCGTCAAGGTCGGGTGGGCCCTGGTTGCCGCCACGGTTGCCACCGCCGCCCCCACTGCCGTTACCGCCACTGCCGCCACCGCGTCGGCCCCCACCGCTCCAGGGGTCATGCTGGTTGCCGCCACCCGGCTCATTCCAAGCCATACGTCGTCTCCACTCTGCGTTGCCTCTCTGTCGGCGCTTCGCTCAGCCGCACGGAGAAGCCGGTTGCCATCCTGTAGGGCGCCGGTAGGTTCCGCCGCCGTTATTTCTAGGGGAAGTCGATCCAGTCGATCAGGACACCGCAGTCGTCACGCATCCCATACTGGCCGCTCGTGCAGCTCGGACGGAAGATAGTCTTCCGCCCGCTCTCCCAGGCGAGCCATCAACTGCAGGAAATCACGGCGAGGCAGGCGCACGTCGAGCCGCACCTTGCCGCCTTCCTCGTAATGTTCTTCTTGTACGGCACCAAGCTCATGCATGCCTGCGCGCAGACGGCCCTGCTGCGGCGACAGCTGCATGCTGAACTCGATCACGTTATCCGCCAGACGCTCCGACAGCGCCTGGCCCAACAGCTCGAGCCCCCGCCCATCGCGGGCCGAGAGCCACACCACTTCGGGCCGACCCTGCCCGTCGCGCTCGATTCGCGGCGCACTGTCGAGCAGGTCGATCTTGTTCATCACCTTGAGCATCGGCACTTCCAGCGCACCGATCTCGTCGAGCACCTTCTCGACCTGCTCCACGTTGAGTTCGCGATCGGGATCGGCGGCATCGATCACGTGGACCAGCAGTGATGCTTCCGTTGCCTCCTGCAGGGTGGCCTGGAAGGCCTCCACCAGCTTGTGCGGAAGATGACGAATGAAACCTACTGTATCCGCCAATACCACCGGGCCGACGTCACCGACCTCCAGCCGCCGCAGGGTCGGGTCGAGTGTGGCGAACAGCTGGTCCGCCGCGTAGACCTTCGCCTCGGTTAGCGCATTGAACAGCGTCGACTTGCCGGCGTTGGTATAACCGACCAGCGACACGCTGGGAATTTCGGCTCGCTCACGGGCACGACGATTCTGGCTGCGCTGGCTGCGCACCTTGTCGAGCCGCTTGTGAATTGCCTTGATGCGCGCCCGCAGCAGGCGGCGGTCGGTCTCCAACTGGGTCTCGCCGGGCCCGCGCAGGCCGATACCGCCCTTCTGACGCTCCAGGTGGGTCCAGCCTCGCACGAGGCGGGTGGACATGTACTCCAGTTGCGCCAGTTCGACCTGCAGCTTGCCCTCGTGGGTGCGCGCGCGCTGAGCGAAGATGTCGAGTATCAGCCCGGTTCGGTCCAGCACCCGGCACTTGAGCTCCCGCTCCAGGTTGCGCTCCTGGGAGGGGCTCAAGCCGTGGTTGAAGATGACCAGCTCGGCACCGTGCACCTGCAGCGCCTCGCGCAGCTCCTCTAACTTACCGCTCCCGATGAAGGTACGCGAATCGGGGCGATGCCGGCTCCCGGTAAGCAACATGGCCGGGGCGGCTCCGGCGGAACGGACCAGCTCCAGGAACTCACCCGGATCCTCGCGCTCGCGATCGTCGTGAAAGTCCACATGAACCAATACTGCCGTTTCGCCGGCGTCGGGTCGTTCAAAAAACAATCAATACCTCACACGTTGCTGTCCGGCTGGGCCGCGGGATCCTGCGGCGGCAGCCGCACATTGCGCGAAGGTACCACGGTTGAGATGGCGTGTTTGTAGACCATCTGACTGACCGTGTTGCGCAGCAGAATCACGAACTGATCGAACGACTCGATCTGTCCCTGCAGCTTGATGCCGTTGACCAGGAAAATCGAAACCGGAATGCGCTCCTTGCGCAGGATGTTCAGGTATGGGTCTTGAAGGGATTGCCCTTTGGACATTTTACCTCTCCCTAAAACGTTCTCTTGAGGGGTGAAAGTTGTGTTCTTGGGTTGTCTGTCTCACGACATGACACCATGCCGGCTCGGCCTGGTCCCCCGGCCACTCGAAGCCATCATCTTACGCTAAGAGCCCGATTCACGCACGAATTTCAGGACTTGCTCCAGCGCCGACCGGTTCTGACTATCGACCCAGTGTAGCGCCGGCCAGCTGCGTAGCCAGGTCAATTGACGCTTGGCCAGCTGCCGCGTCGCCACGATGGTGCGGTAGCGCAGTTGCTCGACGTCACCCTGCCCGTCGAGGTATTCCCACACTTGACGATAGCCCACGCTCTTCATGGAGGGCAGGCCCGGGTGCAGGTCGCCGCGCGTACGTAGCGCCTCGACTTCTGCGACGAGACCGGCATCCAGCATGACCTCGAAACGCGCAGCTATTCGCTCGTGCAGCACGCGACGATCGAAAGGCGTGAAACCTATCGACAGCACTTCCCATGGGAAGGTTTCAGGACGTTGTCGACGCCACAGTTCGGTGAGGGTCGTACCGCTGGCGCGATAGACCTCCAGTGCCCGCATCAATCGCTGTGGATCGTTGGGGTGAATGCGCCGGGCCGCCTCGGGATCGACCCGTGCCAGCTCGTCATGCAGCCCCGCCAGGCCGCGCCGTTTGGCCTCTCTGGCCAGTTCGGCGCGAATGGCCGGATCTGCCGCCGGCAGGTTGGCGACCCCTTCGAGCAGTCGCTTGGCATACATCATGGTGCCGCCCACCAGCAGCGGGATACGTCCGGCTGCGGTAATTCGCCGCATCTCGCGACGCGCATCCTCGCGGAAGTCCGCCGCCGAATAGGGCTCCGCCGGATCGCGAATATCGATCAGGCGATGCGGGGCTCGCGCCAGCTCCTGGGGCGAGGGTTTGGCGCTGCCGATATCCATGCCGCGGTAGACCATGGCCGAGTCCATGCTGATCAGCTCGCAGTCGAGCCGTTCGTGCAGCTCGATGGCCAGGTCGGTCTTGCCGGCGGCAGTGGGGCCCATCAGCAGAATGGCCAGGGGGCGACGTTGCGACATCAGTCAGCGCTTCCTCACTACTGACCGCGCAGGAACAGGCGATCGAGCTGCTTGAGCGACATTTCGGTCCAGGTGGGGCGGCCGTGGTTGCACTGGCCACTGCGCTCGGTGCGCTCCATGTCACGCAACAGCGCATTCATCTCGGCCACGCTCAGGCGCCGGTTGGCACGCACACTGCCATGACAGGCCATGGTGGCCAACAGCTCGTTGATACTGGCCTCGAGACGGTCGGAGCGCCCGTAACGCTCCAGGTCTTCCAGCATGTCGCGAATCAGGGGCTCGACGTCGGCATCGGCCAGCAGCGCCGGCACCTGGCGTACCAGCAGCGTCTCGGGGCCGGCCACGTCGAGTTCGACGCCCAGACGAGCAAACGCCTCGCGCTCGGCCTCGGCGGTGGCCACCTCCGCATGGCTCGCCGCCAGCGAGACCGGCACCAGCAGCGGCTGCGTCTGCAGCTCGCCGCCGTGGACCTGAGCCTTCATGCGCTCGTAGACGATGCGCTCATGGGCCGCGTGCATGTCGACGATGATCATGCCCTGGGCGGTCTGGGAAAGGATGTAGATGCCATGCAGCTGCGCGATGGCGAAGCCCAACGGAGGTATACCGCTGCCCTCTTCCACTACGGGCAGAGCCGGTGCCTGGCCCACACCAGCGGCCTCCCGTACCGGCGGCGATGCCACGGCGGCATCCACCCCGGCCTCGGCCGGCTGCGGCGTCAGCAGGTGCTCCTCGTGCTCGGGGTGCAGCGCGCGATAGCCGTTCATGAAAGCGCGTACACGATCGGCCGTGACCCGCTCCGGCGACTCGCCCGTGGCATGCAGCGCCATGGGCTGCTGCTGCCAGCGCGGCGCGGGCTCGCGCACCTCAGCGGCATCGTCCTGCTCGGCTACAGCGTCATCGCCGTGGGCCTCGCGTTCCGCCGGGCGCGCCTCGGCCAGCGCCCGGTGCAGGCTGGAGAAGAGGAAGTCGTGCACCAGGCGGCCGTCGCGGAAACGCACCTCGTGCTTGGTAGGGTGAACGTTGACGTCCACCACCGTGGGGTCGACCTCGAGATAGAGCACGAACACCGGGTGCCGGCCGTGGAACAGCACGTCGCGATAGGCCTGACGAATGGCGTGGGCCACCAACCGGTCGCGCACCACGCGCCCATTGACGAAGAAATACTGCTGGTCGGCTTGGGCGCGGGAGTGAGTAGGCAAGCCGACCCAACCCCACAGCCGCAGCCCGCCGGCGGCCAGATCCAGGTGCAGGGCGTTGTCGAGAAAACTCTTGCCCAGCAGCGCGGCGATGCGACGCTCGCGGCGGGTCGGGTCATCGCCAGCCGGCAACTGGTGCACGGTCTTCTGGTTGTGACGCAGCACCCAGGTGATGTCGTAGCGCGACAGCGCGAGACGGCGAAAGGCCTCTTCCACGTGGCCATATTCGGTCTTCTCGGTGCGCAGGAACTTGCGCCGCGCCGGGGTATTGAAGAACAGGTCGCGCACCGTGACCGAGGTGCCGCGAGGATGCGGTGCCGGAGTGACGCGAGGCTCCATCTGACGCCCCTCAGCCACCACGCGCCAGCCGCCGCGCGGGTCATCCTCGACGTTGGCAACGAGCTCGAGGCGCGACACCGAACTGATCGACGCCAACGCCTCACCGCGAAAGCCGAGGCTGGCCACGCCTTCCAGGTCCTCAAGCGAGGCGATCTTGCTGGTGGCATGCCGCGACAGCGCCAGCGGCAGGTCCTCTTCGGCAATGCCGCTGCCGTCGTCGCGTACCCGGATCAGCCGGGCGCCGCCGGCCTCCAGCTCCACCTCGATTCGGCGGCTGCCGGCATCGATGGCGTTCTCGACCAGTTCCTTGACCACCGAGGCGGGACGCTCCACCACCTCGCCAGCAGCGATCTGGTTGGCCAGCCGGGGGTCGAGAACGCGGATACGCCGGGTAGCGTCGATCACCGTCATGAGCGAGGAATCCTCAACACCTGGCCGACGCGAATCACGTCACCATTGATGTCGTTGGCCTGCTTGAGCTGCGCCACCGGCACCCCGTGACGAGCTGCGATCTGCGACAGGGTATCTCCGGGCTGGATGCGATACTCGTTACTGGAAGGCGTGCGTCGATTGTCGCGCTGCCAGGCGAGCAGGCTGGCCGGTGGCGGGTTGCTGCGGAAGTGCGCCTCGATGCCGGCGAAGATCGATTCGGCCAGCCGCTGCTGGTGCCCCGAGTCCCGCAGCCGGCGCTCCTCGTCGGGGTTTGAGATGAAGCCCGTCTCGATCAGCAGTGACGGGATATCCGGCGACTTCAATACCATGAAGCCGGCTTGTTCCACGCGTGAACGATGCAGACGGTTGACCCGGCCCAACTGGTCGAGCACCTGGCCGCCTATGGACAACGAGTCATTGAGGGTGGCGGTCATGGTCAGGTCGAGCAGCACACCGCGCAGCACCTCGTCCTTGTCGTTGAGCGAGAGATTGCCGTCTACACCGCCGATCAGGTCGGCTCGGTTCTCGCTGGCGGCCAGCCACTGGGCCGTCTCCGAAGTGGCACCGCTCTGCGACAGCGCGTAAACCGAGCTGCCGCTGGGTCGCGGGCTGTTGAAGGCGTCGGCGTGAATCGAGACGAAGAAATCGGCCTTCTGTTCGCGGGCGATGCGCGTGCGCTGGCGCAGCCCGACGTAATAATCGCCGTCGCGAATCATCACGGCGCGGAAGCCTTCAGCACCATCGACCAATCGCTGCAGGCGGCGGCTGATCTCCATCACCACGTCCTTCTCGCGGGTGCCGCCGGGGCCGATGGCACCGGGGTCCTCGCCACCATGGCCAGGGTCGATGGCGATGATGATGTCACGCCTCGGATGCGGTGCTGCCGGCTGTTGCGCCACGACTTCGGGGTCGATGCGCGGCGTTTCGCTGGCCGCTTCGCCGCGATGCCGGTTGGCCGCCATCTCCTGCTCGCGGATCATCGCCTCGATCGGATCAATGGGGTTTTCCACCGCGCTTTCACCCGGGTACTCCATGTCCACCACCAGACGATGCCCGTACTGATCGTTGGGCGGCAGGGTGAAGTGACGCGGTTCCACTTCGCGGGAGAGTTCCAGTACCACTCGCAGGCCGCTGCCGTCGCGCACGCCGCTGCGCACGGCAGTGATGGCGCTGCCTTGCAGGTCGAGCGAGGCGAGGTCGGTATCGAGCCGGCTCTGCTCGAGATCGATCACCAGCCGTCGCGGGTTGTCCAGGGTGAAGACGCTGGCCTCGGCCTGACCGGATAGATCGAATACCAGGCGCGCATGGTCCGGCGCCGCCCACAGACGAATATTGTCGACCTGAGCCGCCTGCGCGGGCATGGCAAAGCACAACGACATCAACAGGAGCAAGCCGAGTGCACCGCGCAACATGGCGCGCAGCAGCCCATCTTGGCTCATCGGCGAGGGTCGGGTGAACATCACGGCGTATCTCGCTCTTCAGCGCTGATCAGTTCGGCCAACGCCGCCTCCTGTCGCAGCACGTCGAGCGCTGCCCGGCCATGTGCGGTATGTGCTTCGAGTACTGCCTGGCGTCCGGCGCCGTGCAGCGACAGGGTCACGTTGACATCCGGCAACGGCAACCAGCCGCGGCCTCGGCTCGGCCACTCGACGACGCACAGAGCCTCTTCGGCGAACAGATCACGCCCACCGATGAACTCGAGCTCCTCGGGATCGCCCAGACGATAGAGATCGAAATGGTAAAGGCGGCCGCTTGCCAATTCATAGGGTTCGACCAGCGTATAGGTGGGGCTCTTGACCGCTCCGGTATAGCCATAGGCACGCAGGATGCCGCGGGTCAGCGTAGTCTTGCCCGCTCCCAACTCACCTTCGAGATAGATGCGGCCGCGCCCCTGCAGGGCCCTACCCAGGCATTGCCCGAAGACGACCTGACGGTCTTCGTCCACGAGTCTTATGCGCATCAACGGCCCCCTGACAACGAATGAAGCCCCGGCTCGAAATCGGGGTTGACGATAACTCGGGCATAGGATGCCAGATCGGCCGCCAGCAGGCCACGTTCCCCCGCGTCGCGTACGGCCATGTCGGCGGCCAGGGCATGTGTCATGACCCCGACTCTGGCAGCCGCTTCGAGAGGCAACCCCTGAGCCAGCAGCGCGCCGAGCACGCCGGAGAGAACGTCGCCCATCCCCCCCGACGCCATGCCGGGATTGCCGTAGGGGCAGACCGCCAGGCCGGCGGGCCCCGCCACCAGGCTGCCAGCCCCCTTGAGTACGACCACGCCACCGTAACGCCGCTGCAGCTCGCGCGCCGCCGCGGGACGGTCGGCCTCCACCTCCGCCGCACGACATCCCAGCAGCCGCCCCGCCTCTCCCGGATGCGGGGTCAGGATCCAATCGTCACGCCGCTGACCGGTGAAGTGAGAGGCCAGCAGATTGAGCCCATCGGCATCCACCACCAGCGGACGTGAAGCAACCAACGCCGCCTGCAGCATGCCCTGCCCCCAGGCCCCCTGCCCCAGGCCCGGCCCCACCACCAGCACGTCGGCCTGCTCCGGCAGCTGGCCAAGCTCGGCGGCACCGCGCAGGCCATGCACCATCACCTCGGGACGATAGGTCAGGCAGGCCGTGACATGCGCCGGCGCCGTGGCCAGGCTTATCTTGCCGGCGCCCAGTCGCGCCGCCGCCTCGCTGGCAAGCAACGCCGCACCGCCAAAGCCCGGGGCACCGCCCAGCACCAGCACATGGCCCATGACGCCCTTGTGGGCATCGCGGGCTCGCGACGGCAGCCACGCCTTGATCAGCTCCTGGTCGAGCAGCTCCGCCTCCGGCAGCAGGTCGGCATATTGGCGAGCATCGACGCCCAGGGAGCGAAAGTGGACCTCACCGACCAACGCAGGGGCGCGTCCGGTATGCAGGCCGACTTTGTCGCCGATGAAGGTGACGGTGCGGCTGGCCCGTACGGCCACACCGAGCTCCGCCCCAGTGTCGGCGGCAAGGCCACTGGGTATGTCGATGGCCAGCACCGGAAGCCCGCTGGCGTTGATCGCCTCGATGGCCTCGCGGAAAGCACCGCGCACCTCGCCGCTGAGCCCGGTGCCGAGCAGCGCATCGACGATCACTTCACCGTCGAAGGCGATACCCTGCCGCCAAGGCTCGCAGCCGACGCCGGCTGCCGTGGCCATCTCCGCGGCCCGTGCGGCATCGCCCTCAAGCTCCTCGAGGGGCTTTACGGCGATACGCTGCACCGCCACGCCTGCCACTGCCGCCAGCGCAGCCAGCACATGGCCATCGCCGCCATTGTTGCCGCCACCGCACAGCACGCTGAGACGCTTGATGCCGGGCCAGCGCGCCCTGAGGCTCTGCCAGGCGGCGGTGGCGGCGCGCTGCATCAGGGCGAAGCCCTCAATGCCCCCCGCGATGGTGCGCCGGTCGAGCTCACGCACCTGTTCGGCACGATACAACGGGCGCAGCGCGACCTGCGGTTCGCTTGAATGATTCCCGGACATCCCGTGTCTCCCTGCCGGCATTGCTTTATCATGGGAGTGTAAGCGCCGTGGCGCTTTCGCCAATCCCCCCGCTTCATTTTTGCCCGGTTTTTTCTCGATCATGACCCTTCCCGCGATCCTGGAAGACAGCGCGCTGGACCAGTTGGCCACCACCATCAAGACCTGGGGACGGGAACTTGGTTTCCAGCAGGTGGGCATCGCCGACGTCGACCTCTCCGAGGACGAACGTCATCTGCAGCGCTGGCTGGATGCCGGCTACCACGGCGAAATGGGCTTCATGGCCAAGCACGGCACCAAGCGCACCCGGCCCGAGGAACTGGTTCCCGGCACGCTGCGGGTGATCAGCGTGCGCCTGGACTACCTGCCGGCCGAGGTCGAGAGCGCCAAGGTGCTGGGGCAGCCGCAGACGGCCTATGTGTCGCGCTACGCGGTGGGCCGCGACTACCACAAGCTGATGCGCAAGCGCCTGGCCACCCTGGCCAAGTGGATCGAGGACGAGATCGGCCCTTTCGGCTACCGCGCCTTCGTCGACTCGGCGCCGGTGATGGAGCGCGCCCTGGCACGCAAGGCCGGGCTCGGCTGGGTGGGCAAGAACGCCATGCTGCTCAATCCCCGGGCCGGCTCGCTGTTCTTTCTTGGCGAGCTCTACGTCGACCTGCCACTAACCGTCGACCCGCCCTTCGACAGCGAGCACTGCGGCAGCTGCAGCGCCTGCCGCACGGCCTGTCCTACCGGCGCCATCGTCGAGGACAAGGTGGTCGACTCCCGCGCCTGCATCTCCTATCTCACCATCGAGCTGTTCGGCGCCATCCCCGAACGCTATCGCGAAGCCATGGGCAACCGCGTGTTCGGCTGCGACGACTGTCAGCTGGTCTGCCCCTTCACCCGCTTCACCCGGGCAACGCAAGAAGAGGACTTCGCCCCGCGCCACGACCTGGATCGCGCCAGCCTGGTATCGCTGTTCGCCTGGGGCGAGGAGGAGTTCCTCGACAAGACCGCCGGTAGCCCGATCCGCCGCATCGGCTACGAGCGCTGGCTACGCAATCTGGCGGTGGGGCTGGGCAACGCTCCCTGGAGCGAGAGCGTGGAGGCGGCCCTGCGCGCTCGCCTCGCCTACCCCTCCGACCTGGTGCGCGAGCACGTGCGCTGGGCACTCGAACGGCAGCAGAAGAAGCGTGACCGGCTGATAGCAAGCGTCTGACGGTGGTAAGCCACGGCTATACCGGCGACAGTCCTTCGATACGGCCGCGGCTTTACCGGCGACAGCCCTGCGAGGAGGCGCTGTAAACCCATCCCTGGGCGCTATATTTGCCCTGCTTCGCTCTCGCATCCTGCTCCGCTTGCAGGACCGGGGCTGGCCATCCATGGCCAGCCCGTTCGGCGGAATCCGCCTCACCCATGGCAAATAACCTCCTCTTCGAGCTGTCCCCGGCGCCGCTCACCCTTGGTGGTGCCAGCCAGGGGCGCTCCTACTCCTCCTCGTCTCGCTCGCTGCCGGCCAGGCGCAAAAAGGTATTGCGGTAGTGCGCCAGTTCCGCCAACGATTCGCGAATGTCGTCCAGCGCCTGGTGGGTGTTGCGCTTGCTGAAGCCGGCCAGCGCCCCCGGGTTCCAGCGCTTGGCCAGCTCCTTGAGGGTGGAGACGTCCAGATTGCGATAGTGGAAGAAGCCCAGCAGCTCGGGCATCTCGCGTTCGAGGAAGCGCCGGTCTTGGTGCACGCTGTTGCCGCACATGGGCGACGAACCCGGGGCGACGTAGGCCCTGAGGAATTCCAGGGTCTGCCGCTCGGCCTCGGCAGTATCGATACGGCTCTGCTTCACTCGCTCGACGAGGCCCGACTCACCGTGGGTCTTCTGGTTCCAGTCATCCATCGCCGCAAGCAGGCTGTCGGGGTGGTGCACTGCGATCACGGGCCCCTCGGCCACCAGGTTGAGTTCGTTGTCGGTAATCAGGGTGGCCACCTCGATGATACGCTCGCGCTCGGGGTCGAGTCCGGTCATCTCGAGGTCGATCCACACCAGCAGGTCCTCGCGTGGTGCGGCAGTGTTGGGCATCGGTCAGGCTCCAGAGTTGAAGGGCGCGGCAGGACAGGCCGGACCACGCTGGGTACAATGACGCTATTGTAACGATCTTCGGGCGCCCATGAGCAAACGCAAGTTGAGCCGTCAGCAGCGCTGGCGAATCGAGAAGGTACAGGCCGAGCGAGCCAAGCGCGCCGAGCAGCGCGACGTCAAGGACTCGCAGAAGCTCGCCGCCGGCGAATACGGCTCCGAGCGCCCCGGGCGCGTCATTGCCCATTTCGGGCGCACCCTCGACGTGCAGGAGGACGGCGACGGGCCGACGGTGCGCTGCCACCTGCGCGCCAATCTCGAGGGGCTGGTGACCGGCGACCGGGTCATCTGGCGCGCCGCCGAGGACGCCGAAGGCAACATCACCGAGGGCGTGGTGGTGGCGCGCAGCGAACGCCAGAACGTGCTGGAACGCCCCGACGCTCGCGGACAGCTCAAGCCGGTGGCGGCCAACATCGACCAGATCCTGATCGTCTTCGCCGCGGAACCGGCGCCGCACCCCAACCTGATCGACCGCTACCTGGTGGCCGCCGAGGCCACCGGCATCTCCCCGGTACTGGTACTCAACAAGATCGACCTGCTGCCCGAGGACGGCGGCGAGCTGCGCGCCCTGCTGACTCGCTACGAGGCGCTCGGCTACCCGGTGGTATCCACCACCACGGCCCGCGCCGAGGGGCTCGATGCGCTGCATGCGCGCCTGGCCGAGCGCACCTCGGTCTTCGTCGGCCAGAGCGGCGTGGGCAAGTCGTCGCTGATCGACCGGCTGCTGCCCGATGAGTCGCTGCGTATCGGTGCGCTGTCGAAGGATTCGCGCAAGGGCACCCACACCACCACCACCGCCCGCCTCTACCGGCTGCCGACGGCCGACGACGCCGAGCTGATCGACTCGCCCGGCATTCGCGAATTCGGCCTCGTGCATCTGGACGAACAGCAGGTGGCCGAGGGCTTCATCGAGTTTCGCGACCTGCTCGGCCACTGCCGCTTTCGTGACTGTCGCCACCGCCATGAGCCGGGCTGCGCCCTGCTCGAGGCCGTTGAGCGCGGCGACATTCACCCCGAGCGTTTTGCCAGCTACCGTCATATCGTCGATAGTCTGAGCGAGACCTGATTCGGCCGCATCGCGACAATGAGACAAGGAGAGCGCCATGAGTTCCGAAGAGAATCTGCTGCCGCTGATCATCGAACCCGAGCAGCTCGCCGAGCATCTGGACGACCCCCAACTGTTGATCGTCGACGTGCCGCTGAGGTCGGAGAGCTATGAGGAGGACCACGTGCCCGGCGCCGTGTTCCTCGATTTCCGCCGCCTGATGCGCGGCGAGGGCGAGGTGCCCAACGAGGTGCCGAGCCCCGAGGCGCTGTCGCAGCTGTTCTCGTCACTGGGCCTGACCCGCGACACTCACGTGGTGGCCTACGACGACGAGGGCGGCGGCTGGGCCGGGCGCCTGCTGTGGACCCTGGAGCTGATCGGACATACCCGTTACTCCTACCTCAACGGCGGCATCCACGCCTGGCGCCAGGCCGGTCAACCCGTATCCCATGAGCCGAGCGCACCGACGCCCAGCGAGTATGAGGCCGAATTCCTGCATCCGGAGGTCGCCATCGACCGGTTGGAGCTGCAGGAGCGGCTGGGCGAAAAGGGCTTTGCGGTTTGGGACGCCCGTTCGCCGGCGGAGTATCGCGGCGAAAAGGGCGAGAACAGGCAGCTTGGGCACATTCCCGGCGCGGTCAACATGGAGTGGACCGAGGCCATGGACAAGGAGCGCGCGCTGCGCATTCGCGACTATGCCGAGCTGATCACCGAACTCGAGGCGCTGGGGCTCACCCCGGATATGGAAGTGATCACTCACTGCCAGAGCCACCACCGCAGCGGCTTCACTTGGCTGGTGGGCAAGGCGCTGGGCTTCGAGAAGATACGCGGCTACGCCGGCTCCTGGAAGGAGTGGGGCAACCGCGACGATACGCCGATAGAGAAGTAAACTACGCCCTCATCGCTGGGCGGTCATGCGAGGCGATTCGCGACAATCGAGAACGAAACCCTGGCCTTCGAGAGCCGGGTGACGCGCCGGGCAGGATCAAGGTCCCTCTTGCCTGCCTTAAATCGACATCCCTGTCGATTTGCGCTACCCGGCTCCCTCAGGCCAGCGTCCTCGACAAGGTCGCGTCACTGCCTCACAGACCGCGCAAAATTTGCCTGCATGGAATGGACTTACCTTGTCTCTCGCCAAGTTCTTCGCCCTGATCCAGTATCCGATTCCCCATCACCTGCTCTCGCGGCTGGTGGGCTGCCTTGCCGAAACCCGCGTGGCCTGGCTCAAGAATGCGCTGATCCGCGCCTTCATCAAGGTCTTCAAGGTCGACATGGGCGAAGCCGCCGAGCCGGATCCCACCGCCTACGCCACTTTCAACGACTTCTTCACCCGCGAGCTGAAGCCGGACGCCCGCCCGCTGGGCGATGGCCTGCTGTGCCCCGCCGACGGCAACCTGTCCCAGTTCGGCCCCGTCGAGGCCGACAAGCTGCTGCAGGCCAAGGGGCATCGTTTCTCGATGATCGACCTGCTGGGCGGCGACGCCGAGGCAGCCAGGCGTTACAGCAGCGGCAGCTACGCCAACGTCTACCTCTCGCCCAGGGATTACCACCGCGTGCACATGCCGCTGGCCGGCACCCTGACCGAGATGGTCTACGTGCCAGGACGGCTGTTCTCGGTCAACGCCGCCACCACCGACCATGTGCCCAACCTGTTCGCCCGCAACGAGCGCTTGGTGTGCCACTTCGATACCGAGCACGGCCCCATGGCCGTGGTGCTGGTCGGCGCCATGATCGTGGCCGCCATCGAGACGGTGTGGGCCGGCCAGGTCACGCCGCTCTCGGGCCAGGTGCAGCGCATCCGCTTCGACCAGCCGATCCACCTGGAGCGCGGGGCGGAGATGGGTCGCTTCAAGCTCGGCTCCACGGTGGTGCTGGCCTTCGGCGGCAAGGTCGATTTCGACGCCGCGCTGGCACCCAAGACCAAGGTCAGCATGGGTCAGTCGCTGGGTGGGGTGCCCGATCCCGGCCCGGAGTTCGTCTAGACGTCGCCCGTCGATTTTTTAGACGCAGCCTGTATCAGCAATTGGGCGTGGCAAAAGCCATCACCTCCGCCACGCTCGCTTTTCCCAGCGCCAGCTGAATCAGCCGGTCGATGCCCAGCGCCACGCCGCTGCCGGCCGGCATGCCGTGTTCCAGCGCCGCCAGCAGGCGTCGGTCGACGTCCACTTCGGGCAGGCCCAGCTGTCGCCGGGAGGCGTTGTCCTCGGCGAAGCGTGCACGCTGCTCGTCGGCATCGGTGAGTTCGTCGTAGCCGTTGGCGAGCTCCAGCCCGGCGAGATAGACCTCGAAGCGCGAGGCGACCCACTCGCCGTCCTCCGGGTCGCGATGACGCCGTGCCAGGGCTGCCTGAGTCGCCGGGTAGTCCACCACCACGTCGATTCCATCGCGCCCCAGAGTGGGCTCGATGGCCAGGCTCATCAGCAGGTCGAGGCAGTCGTCGCGGGCGGCATCGCTCATGTCGAGCCCGCCGCGCTCGCCGGCCTGCCGCTGCAGCTCACCAAGCTCGACGCTGAAGGGGTCGAACCCCAGCCCCTCGCGGAACAGCTCGCGGTAGCGTCGACGGCGCAGCGACCCCACCTCACCCCTCAGCTCTGGACCGAGCACCTGACGAATCAGCGCCACGGTCTCGTCGATCAGCTCGTCGAGGGAGAAGCCCGGGCGATACCACTCCAGCATGGTGAACTCGACGTTGTGGCGGCTGCCCACCTCGCCGTCGCGGAAGCTGCGCGCCAGCTGAAAGATCGGCCCTGAACCTGCGGCCAGCAGCCGCTTCATGTGGAATTCCGGCGAGGTCTGCAGCCACAGCCGCTCGCGCCCCGCCGGCGTGGTCGCCTCCAGCGACAGCGAGGCCAGGTGCACGTCGGTGCTGCCGCCGTGGCCCAGCACCGGCGTCTCCACCTCCAGTACGCCGCGCGCAGCGAAGAACGCCCGCACCTCGGCCAGCAGCCGCGCCCGCTCGTGCAGCGTCTCGATACTCGCCGTGGGGCGCCAGTCAGTTGCCATGACACGGTCTCCAGAACGATGAAGGCCACGCCGAATCAGCGTGGCCTACTTTGGGCGGCGTGGAACCGCGGCTTGCCGGCGACAGGGCTATACGGACACGCTGTGAACCCATCCCTGGGCGCTAACTTTTTCGTCCCTGAAAAAGATGTCCGCTGCGCCCTGTCCCCTATGCCGCTCGTGTCCCGGTAAAATCAAGCACGCGACACATACTCGCCGGAGCGAGTATCGACTTTCAGCACTTCACCCTGGTTGATGAACAGCGGCACCCGCACCACGGCGCCGGAAGAGAGCGTAGCCGGCTTGGAGCCGCCCTGGGCGGTGTCGCCCTTCAGGCCCGGGTCAGTCTCTACCACTTCCAGCTCGATGAAGTTGGGCGGCGTCACGCTGATGGCATTGTCGTTCCACAGGGTCACGGTGTAGACCACCTGCTCCTTGAGCCACTTGGCGGTATCGCCCAGCGCCTTCTTCTCCACCGCGTACTGCTCGAAGGAGCCATCGGTCTTCATGAAGTGCCACATGTCGCCGTCGGTGTAGAGATATTCCATCTCCAGGTCCACCACGTCGGCACCTTCCAGGCTCTCGCCCGACTTGAAGGTGCGCTCCCACACGCGGCCGGTGATCAGGTTGCGCAGCTTCACGCGGTTGAACGCCTGGCCCTTGCCCGGCTTGACGAATTCGTTCTCGACGATCGCACAGGGGTCGCCGTCCAACATCACCTTCAGACCGCCCTTGAATTCGTTGGTAGAATAGTTAGCCATGTTACCTCTCGAATGATCGGGCGCGCCGCAGCAGGCTCTGGGCGCGCAAAAGTACCGAATCGACGAGGATTCGAGCCCTCGCCCCATTGTGACTGGTGTGCCGCATGATAACCCGAAGCTCCGCCCTTTTGCAGAGAGCGGAATCGACCCCCGTCGACGTTGCCCCTCTGACGCTGCAGAGCCCCTGGCAGACCCAGCTGTCGCGGGCGGTCCGAGACCCACGCGAGCTGTGCCGCCGACTGGGGCTGGACGACACCTGGCTGCCGGGTGCCGAAGGAGGCCATGCGCTGTTCGAGGTGCGCGTGCCCGAGGCGTTCCTGGCGCGTATGCGCCCCGGCGACCCGCACGACCCCCTGCTGCGCCAGGTGCTGCCGCTAAGTGCCGAGGGCGAGAGCGTACCCGGCTACGTGACCGATCCGCTGCAAGAGTCCGCACATACGCCGGGGCCGGGACTGATCCACAAGTACGCCGGCCGCGTACTGCTGATCGCGAGCCCAGCCTGCGCGGTGAACTGCCGCTACTGCTTCCGCCGTCACTTCCCCTACGACGACAACAGCCCCTCGCGCGCGCAGTGGGAGAGCTCGCTGGACACGCTGCGCAGCGACCCGAGCATCCGTGAGGCGATTCTCTCCGGCGGCGACCCGCTGGCCGCCAGCGACCGCCAGTTGGCCTGGCTCGTCGAGCGCCTCGAGGCGATCCCCCACCTCGAGCGCCTGCGCCTTCACACCCGCCTCCCGGTGGTGATCCCGGACCGCATCGACGATGCCCTGCTCGGCTGGCTCGGCAACACGCGGCTGCAGAAGGTGATGGTGCTGCACATCAACCATGCCTACGAGATCGATCAGGCGGTATTCGAGGCCTGCGCGCGGCTGAAGGCGGCCGGGGTCACCCTGCTCAACCAGAGCGTGCTGCTGCGTGGCATCAACGACTCGGTGGCGTCGCTGGCCGAGCTCTCGGAGCGGCTGTTCGAGGCCGGCGTGCTGCCCTACTACCTGCACGTGCTCGATCCGGTGGCGGGCGCGGCACATTTCGACGTGCCCGACGAAGAGGCCCGCGAACTGGTCGCGGGCCTGCGGGAGGTACTACCCGGCTTTTTGCTGCCGCGCCTGGTCAGGGAGATCCCCGGCGAGGCGAGCAAGACGCCGCTGTAGCCGACAACCACGGCACAAGCAGCGTCGGGGACAGGTCAGGGATGGGTTTACAGTGCCTCCTCGTAGACCTGTCGCCGATCAAGCTGCGAGGCCAGGGCGGTTACTTTACGTCTGCCAAGCTCTCCGCCGTTACGTTGGCCGCCGCCGGCTGGGTGGAGACGTGGCGGTTGATGGCGCTCATCACCGCCTTCATCGAGGCGCTGGTGATGCTCTCGTCGGTGCCCACACCGAACACCGCCTTGCCGTCGATGCGCACCTCCACGTAGGCGATCGCCTCGGCGTCGGAGCCCTGGCCGCGGGAGTGCTCGTGGTAATCGATGATCTCCACGTCGTGGCCGGCCGCCGCCAGGGCCTTGATGAAGGCCGCCAGCGGACCGTTGCCCTCGCCGCCGATGGCGCGCCGCTCGCCGTGCTCGTCGATGTTGGCCTCGAGCTTGACCCTCGGGCTATCGGCTTCGGAAGCGAGGCGATGGTTGACCAGCGCATAGGGTGAAGTGCGCTCCAGGTACTCGTCGGCGAAGGCCTGGTAGATCATCTGCGAGGTGATCTCCTTGCCGGTACGGTCGGCCACTTCCTGCACCACCTGGCTGAACTCGATGGAGAGCCGGCGCGGCAGCTCGATACCGTGCTCCTGCTCGAGCAGGTAGGAGACTCCGCCCTTACCCGACTGACTGTTGACGCGAATCACCGCCTCGTAGCTGCGCCCCACGTCCAGCGGGTCGATGGGCAGGTAGGGCACCTCCCACATGGCCTCCGGATTGGCGCGACGCTCAGTCATGCCCTTCTTGATCGCATCCTGGT
Source organism: Halomonas sp. KM-1 (assembly GCF_000246875.1). Classification (NCBI taxonomy): domain Bacteria; kingdom Pseudomonadati; phylum Pseudomonadota; class Gammaproteobacteria; order Oceanospirillales; family Halomonadaceae; genus Halomonas; species Halomonas sp. KM-1. Next base: position 27,239 of record NZ_BAEU01000078.1, on the reverse strand, counting down.
GAGAGCCCGAGAAGGCGGTGAACACCAGGTCGCCCACGTAGGGGTGGCGCGGATGCACCGGCAACTGGTTGCAGTACTCCACCTCACGCATGATCGGCGTGATGTTGGAGAAATCGAGCCCCGGGTGCACGCCCTGGGTATAGAGATTCATGGCCAGGGTGACGATGTCGACGTTGCCGGTACGCTCGCCGTTGCCAAACAGCGTGCCCTCGACGCGGTCGGCGCCGGCCATCAGGGTGAGCTCCGCCGCCGCCACGCCGGTGCCGCGGTCGTTGTGCGGATGCACGCTGACGATCAGGTGATCGCGGTTCTTGACGTTGCGACAGAACCACTCGACCTGATCGGCATAGTTGTTGGGCGTGGCCGCCTCCACCGTGGCCGGCAGGTTGACGATCATCGGCTTCTCGGCCGTGGCACCGTAGGCCTCCATCACCGCCTCGACCACTTCCTTGGCGAAGTCCATCTCAGTGGTGGTGAACAGCTCCGGCGAGTACTGGAAGGTCCAGTTGGTTTCCGGTGCCGCCTGCATCAGCTCGCGGATCTGGGTGGTGGCGTCCACCGCGATGCCGATGCACTCCTCCTTGCTGACGTTGAACACCACGCGGCGGAACACCGGGTCGGTGGCGTTGTAGACGTGCACGATGGCGTTCTTGGCACCCTTGAGCGACTCGAAGGTGCGCTCGATCAGATGCGGACGCGCCTGGGTCAGCACCTGAATGGTAACGTCATCCGGCACCCAGCCGTTCTCGATCAGCGAGCGCACGAAGTCGAAATCGGTCTGCGAGGCGGAGGGGAAACCGACCTCGATCTCCTTGAAGCCGATTCTCACCAGCAGGTCGAAGAAGCGCTGCTTGCGCTCCTGATCCATGGGATCGATCAACGCCTGGTTGCCGTCGCGCAGGTCGACGCTACACCACAGCGGCGGCGTCTCGATGCGTCGGTTCGGCCACTGTCGGTCGGGCAGATCGACGGCGACGAAGGGGTGGTACTTGGCGGCGGGGTTGTCGAGCATCATGGCGGTGGTCTCCCTAGCTGGCGGCTCTGATTCGGACAGACGGCATTCAGAAACGACGACGCCCCGGCTGCATGGAGCATACCGGGGCGTCGTGGCGATAGACGGAACGGTGCACGCGACCCTTTACCATCACGGAAAATACGGTCACGGCAAAACGGTGTACGTAGCGGAAAGCAATTCGGTTGGTTGACATCTCGGTACCTCGACTGACCTGGACAAAAACGCGATGCGCAGCGCATCGCCCGACACTCAAAGGCCGGGTAGTAGTCGTAGGTTCAGGCTGAGGTAGCAAAATGTCGTGTTCATGCTCTCTAGAAAATCAGTCTGCGTGATGCTTGTCAAGGGTCGCCCTCGTTTTTGGCTTCGTCATCGGCCCGCCGCCACCACTCGAGCAACCCCCCGGGGAGCGCTTCCTCGGCCAGCGTCAGGCTCCAGAGCGAAGCGCCGTCGGCATCCTCCACGCTCAGGCAGAAGCGGCGCCGGTCGGCACCCTGCGCCTCTTCACGCCCCGCTGCCCGCCCCGCTTCCGCACTCGACAGCAGGCGCCAGAGCTCGTCACGCTGTGCCTCGCTGTAGCGGGCACAGCGGATACAGCGTGGGCGCGCCAGGCCGGGGAAATGCGCCACGCCCCCCTCTCGGCGCAGCCAAACCACACTGGCCGGCGTCAGGGGTGGCGGCTGGCTCACGGCAACACTCCCACGCGCCGCCAGCCTTCGCGTACCGCTGTCGCTTCCCGGCTTGCGGCACCGTAACGACGCTCGGCGTTGTCATGGGTCAGCGAGGCAAAGGTGACGAAGTCGCTATCATGACTCAGACGGCGATCGACGAGGGTGTCGTACCAGATCCGTCCGGCCCGCTCCCAGGCATGACCGCCCAACGCCATGGCCACGAGATGAAAGGCGTGATTGGGAATGCCCGAGTTGATGTGCACTCCGCCATGATCCGCCTCGGTGACCACGAAAGCCTCCATGTGATCGGGCTGCGGGTCGCGCCCCAGCAGCGGGTCGTCGTAAGCGGTGCCCGGCCTCGCCATGGAGCGCAGGGCGCGACCGGCAACCCGCTCGGTGAACAGCCCCTTGCCAATCAGCCAGTCAGCCTCATCGACGCTCTGCCCCAGTTCACGCTGCCTGACCAGACTGCCGAACACGTCGCACAGCGACTCGTTGAGCGCCCCGGACTGCCCTGCATAGGCCAGCGCGGCTTCGTGCTGGATGACGCCGTGGGTCAGCTCGTGGGCAATGATGTCCGGCGCAATGGTGAAGCGGTTGAACAGCTCGCCATCGCCGTCGCCGAAGACCATCTGGCGGCCATCCCAGAAGGCGTTTTCGTAATCCTGGCCATAGTGCACCGTGGCCAGCAGCGCCATGCCGTCATCGTCGATGGAGTGTCGCTCGTAGATCTCCCAGAACAGCCGGTAGGTCGCTCCCAGGCCCCGATACGCCTCGTCGACGGCAGGATTGCCGATCTCCCCCTGCCCCTCGCTTCGCACCAGCCTGCCGGGCAGTACCTGGCGCTGCTCAGCGGAGTGGACGTAGCGGGCCGGCTCACCGCGCCGGGCGCTGCCCTGCGGCAGGGCAACACTGCCCGCCCGGGCACGAAAGCGGCCGTCGGCCAGCAGGGTCTGCCGGGCGCACTCCCGCTGATGGTCCGAGCCGCTACTGGCGACTCGCTCGAGCAGATAAGGCGGCAGAAAGGTGCGCACCCCTGAGGCTGAATGGTCGGTCATCCCTTACTCTCCTTCTGCCAGACGTTCTGCCACTTGGCTCGGCCATCGAGCCGCTCATTTGAGCATAGCGGAAGCGCTATTTTTCGCGCCGCTCGAGCATCGCCTCCATGCGTGAAAGCTGATCGCGCAGCTGGCGTACGTCGTTGCGCAGGCCGTGCAGCTCCGCCGCCTCGCCCTCGCCGCTCTCCAGCTCGATCTGGATGCTCTCCTTCTGCATCACGTCGAGCACGATGCCGATCATCATGTTGAGGAAGATGAAGGCGTTGAGAAAGATGAAGGTGAGGAAGAAGATCCAGGCGTAGGGGTAGTGCTCCATGGTGGGATAGAGCACCGCCGTGGCCCAGCTCTCGAAGGTGGCGACCTGGAACAGCGTCAGCATGGCCAGCGAGATGTTTCCCCACAGCCGCTCGTCGACGTCATGGAACAGGAAGCTGCCGATGGCCGCGTAGATGTAGAAGATGATGAACATCAGCAGCGCCACGTAGCCCATGCGCGGAATCGACTTGAACAGCGCCGCCACCAGCAGGCGCAGCTCGGGAATCATCGACACCAGTCGCAGCACGCGGAAGATGCGCAGCAGCCGCGCCAGCAGCACCATTTCGGAATCATCCATGGGGATCAGGCTGGCGGTGACGATGAGGAAGTCGAAGACGTTCCAGCCCTTCTTGAAGAAGTCGGCCAGCCGCCGCTCCGCCGCCATGCGGATCAGAATCTCCACCAGGAAGAAGATCGTGACCGCCACGTCCAGCACCCGCAGCCATTGCTGGAAATGGGTGATCTCGTCGTAGGTTCTCGCCCCGATCAGCAGGGCCGAAAGCACGATGATCGCAATCACCGTGAGCTCGAAGATCTTGTTGGCACGCAGCCGCTCGAAGCGCTCGCGCCAGGTATCGAAGGAAGCGCTCATGGACATTCTCGGAAACACGCTCTGTGAAACTCCAACCCGTTGCCACATGCCGGACCGCCGGCCGGGCGCAGCGATGGTATCACGAGCGCGAAGCGCACAACGCCCCATCACGGCGAATGGCAACACCGGACGTTACGACAACGAAACCTTTATTCACGCTCCCCGCCTTGTCCTGCTTCCATCCTCCCGCCTACTTTCTATTCATCACGTGCAAGGGAAAAGGAGTCCAGCACATGAGCGAAGAGAAGCAACCCCCACAGGAGCAGTCCCACCAGCCCGGCGCCGAGTACAAGATGGACCCGCAGCCGGAATACATTCGCCAGAGCTACCGCGGCGCCGACAAGCTCAAGGACAAGGTGGCTATCATCACCGGCGGCGACAGCGGCATCGGTCGCGCCGTGGCGGTGCACTACGCCCGCGAGGGCGCCGACTGCGTCATCGTGCACCTGGAAGAGGATACCGACGCCCGCGACACCCAGCGTCTCGTGGAAGCCGAAGGGCGCCGCTGCCTGGTACTCAAGGGCGACGTGGGCGAGCCGTCGTTCTGCGACGAGATCGTCGACAAGACCCTGGCGGAGTTCGGCAAGCTTAATATCGTGGTACACAACGCCGCCGAGCAGTATGACTGGGACGACATCACCGAGATTCCCCCGGATCAGCTGCAACGCACCTTCCAGACCAACGTGTTCAGCCACTTCTACCTGACCAAGGCGGCCCTGCCCCACATGCACGAGGGCGACAGCATCATCTGCACCTCGTCGATCAACGCCTTCAAGGGCAATCCGACGCTGATCGACTACACCGCCACCAAGGGCGCGATCCAGGGCCTGGTGCGCTCGCTGGCGGTGCCACTGGCCGAGAAAGGCATTCGCGTCAATTCAGTGGCCCCGGGGCCGGTGTGGACGCCGCTGATCCCGGCCAGCTTCGACGCCGAGAAGGTCGCTTCCTTCGGCGGCCAGGTGCCGATGAACCGCGCCGGCCAGCCCTCCGAGATGGGGCCGGCCTACGTCTACCTGGCCTGCGAGGAGTCTTCCTACATGAGCGGGCAGACGCTGCACCTGAACGGCGGCGTGGTGTTGAACACTTGATACCCGAGCGCCTGACGCACGACGGCCGCCCAAAGAGGGCGGCCGTCGTCGTTTCGGGCCGGCTCGGATGACCAGCCCGAGTGCTTCGATCAGGTGGTCAGCTCGGCAGGATCCAGCAAACCGGTGAGTTCCTGAGCGAAGTAAGCGGCCTCACGCCCACGCGGGGTCAGGTAGCCGCCATCGGCCTGGGTCACCAATCCCTTCTCATACAGCCGCTCGGCAGCGGCCACAGCGCCGGGAGATGCGCTACCGGCATGCACCTTGAGGCCTGCCTGGGTGGTATCGAGGTTGTACAGGCAGAGCAGGTTCAGCTCGTCCAGCAGCTCGGCGGAGAAATGCGCTTGGGCCATGGCGACCTCCGTTTCAATGGGGTTCTCCGAAGGTACGCCACTTCCCACTGCGGCACCAGTGCTCTCGCCTTACCCCTTTCGTCGGTTAGCCCGCGCGGCTATCGTCTTCCAGATCCCCTTCGCGATAGCCCATCAGGTAGAGCACGGCGTCGATGCCCAGCGTCGAGATCGACTGGCGCGCCTGGCTGCGTACCAGGGGCTTGGCACGGAAGGCGATGCCGAGACCGGCGGCGGCCAGCATCTTGAGATCGTTGGCACCGTCGCCCACGGCGATGGTCTGCTCCATGGCGAGCCCCTCGCGGGCGGCGATCTCACGCAGCAGCTCGGCCTTGCGGCTGGCATCCAGGATCGGTTCGCGCACCTCGCCGGTGACCTTGCCGTTCTCGATCACCAGCTCGTTGGCGTGAATCTCGTCGAAGCCGAGCTTCTCCTGTAGATGGCGGGCGAAGTAGGTGAAGCCACCGGAGAGGATGGCGGTACGGTAGCCCAGGCGCTTGAGGTGCTTCATCAGCCGCTCGACGCCATCCATCAGCGGCAGTTCCTCGGCGATCTCGGCCAGCACCGCTTCGTCGAGGCCCTTGAGCTTGGCCATACGCTCACGGAAGCTCTGCTGGAAATCGAGTTCGCCGCGCATGGCCCGCTCGGTGACCGCCGCAACCTCCTCGTAGACGCCGTGCCGGCGGGCCAGCTCGTCGATCACCTCGGCCTGGATCAGGGTCGAGTCCATGTCGAAGCAGACCAGGCGACGGTGGCGGCGCCAGATCGAGTCCTCCTGAATGGCGATATCGACGCCGTGCATGGCGCCCAGCGCCAGCGCCTTCTCGCGCAGGCTGTCGAGATCGATCTCTTCGCCACGCAGCCAGCACTCGACGCAGGAGCCGAAGCGCGGCACGCCACCATCCAGCGGCTCACGGCCGGAGAGGCGATGGATCAGCTCCACGGTGAGGCCGTGCTCGGCGGTCAGAGCCCCCATCTCGGCCAGAATACCGGCGGGCAGGTGCGGTGCCAGCAGCGTCAAGATCAAGCGCGGTTCGCTGGCCTGGCTGCTCCAGCGCTGATAGTCCTCGGCGCTGACCTGAATCGCCTGCACGTCGAGGCCCAGGCTGTCACCCGCCTCGTTGAGGGCTCCTTCCAGGTCGCTGTCGTGCTCGAGGCCGACCAGGGCTTCCAGCGAGACCATACCGAAGGTCACGCTCTGGTTGATGTCGAGCAGCCGTGCGCCGCTGCGCGCCAGGGCCTGGCCAAGGCCGGCCAGTTGGCCGGGTCGTGCCGCGCCGGTGGCGCGTATCAGCAGTCGTCGTGTCATTCCCCACACTCCAGGCGGTCGACCTTCTGCAGGCCGCGGGGCAGCTTGCTGCCGCGTCGACCGCGTTCGCCGCGATAATAATCCAGTTCCGCGTCCTTGAGAGTCAGATGCCGCTTGCCGGCATGAATGATCAGTGACCCTCCTGCAGGCAGCAGCGCGATGTCACGCACCAGTTCCTCACGCCGCGCGGCGCGGGCGCCGGGAATATCGATCATCTTGTTGCCCTTGCCCTTGGCCAGCTCGGGCAGTTGCTCCAGCGGGAACAGCAGCAGCCGCCCTTCGTTGGAAACCGCCGCCACCCAGATGTCCTCACCTTCGGGCACGCGCACCGGCGCCATCACGCGACAGCCCTTGGGCACCGATAGCACCGCCTTGCCCGACTTGTTCTTGCCGATCAGCTCCTCGAGCTTGGCCACGAAGCCGTAGCCACCATCGCTGGCCAGCAGGTAGCGGTTCTCTGGCGGGGCCAGCATCAGCCCGGCCATGTGCGCACCGGCCACCACGTTGACCCACTTGGTGACCGGCTCGCCCTGGCTGCGGGCGCTGGGCAGGTTGTGGGCGGCCAGGGTGTAGGCACGGCCGGTGTCGTCGAGCAGCACCAGCGGCTGGTTGGTCTTGCCGCGGCCGGCCAGAGCGAAGCGGTCGCCGGACTTGTAGGAGAGACCTTCCGGATCGATTTCGTGGCCCTTGGCGGCACGAATCCAGCCCTTCTCGGAGAGCACCACGGTGATGGGGTCGGCGCCCATCAGCTCGACCTCGGAGAGCGCCTTGGCCTCCTCGCGCTCGACGATGGGTGAACGGCGCTCATCGCCGTGCTCACGGGCCGCCTCGCGCAGCTCCTCCTCGATCAGGTCGGTGAGCTTGGCTTCGCTGCCGAGCAGCTCCTTGAGGCGCTTGCGTTCGGCTTCGAGGGCGTCCTGCTCGCCGCGGATCTTCATCTCCTCGAGCTTGGCCAGGTGGCGCAGGCGCAGCTCGAGGATCGCCTCGGCCTGGCGGTCGGAGAGGCCGAAGGCGGCCATCAGCGCGCTCTTGGGCTCGTCCTCCTCGCGGATGATGCGGATCACCTCGTCGATGTTGAGATAGGCGGCAAGCAGGCCTTCGAGGATGTGCAGGCGATCCTCGACCTTGCCCAGGCGATGCTCCAGGCGCCGACGCACCGTCTTGCGCCGGAAGGTGAGCCATTCGCCGAGCATGTCCGGCAGCGGCATCACCCGCGGCCGGCCGTCGAGACCGATCACGTTGAGGTTGACGCGGATGTTCTTCTCGAGATCGGTGGTGGCGAACAGGTGCGCCATCATCGCCTCGATGTCGACCCGGTTGGAGCGCGGCTCGATCACCAGCCGGGTCGGCTCCTCGTGGGTCGATTCGTCACGCAGGTCGGCCACCATGGGCAGCTTCTTGGCCTGCATCTGGGCGGCGATCTGTTCGAGCACCTTGGCCCCGCTGACCTGATAGGGCACGGCGGTGACCACCACCTTGCCCTCTTCCAAGGTGTAGCGAGCGCGCAGCTTCACCGAGCCACGACCGCTCTCGTAGAGCTTACGCAGGTCGTCGCGGGAGGTGATGATCTCCGCCGCAGTGGGGAAATCCGGGGCCGGCAGGTGCTGCATCAGGTCGGCGGTGGTGGCCTCGGGGTTGCGCAGCAGGTGACAGGTGGCCTCGACCACTTCGTTCACGTTGTGCGGCGGGATGTCGGTGGCCATGCCCACGGCGATGCCGGTACCGCCATTGAGCAGCACGTGGGGCAGGCGTGCCGGCAACACCACCGGCTCGTTCATGGTGCCGTCGAAGTTGGGGGTCCAGTCGACGGTGCCCTGGCCCAGCTCGGCGAGCAGCACTTCGGCGAACTTGGAGAGCCGCGACTCGGTGTAGCGCATCGCCGCGAACGACTTGGGATCGTCGGGGCTACCCCAGTTACCCTGGCCATCCACCAGCGGATAGCGGTAGCTGAACGGCTGCGCCATCAGCACCATCGCCTCGTAGCAGGCGCTGTCGCCGTGGGGGTGGAACTTGCCCAGTACGTCGCCGACGGTACGCGCCGACTTCTTGTACTTGGCGCTGGCGTTCAGCGCCAGCTCGCGCATGGCGTAAACGATGCGCCGCTGCACCGGCTTCATGCCGTCGCCGATGTGGGGCAGCGCCCGGTCGAGGATGACGTACATCGAGTAATCGAGGTACGCCTTCTCGGTGTATTCGCGCAGCGAGAGGCGCTCGACGTCGCCCTCCGCCACCTGGATATCCATGGTCATACGATATGCCCTTGGTCAGGGTTCAATGTCTCTCGTTCCGGCCGCGGCTATCCCGGCGGCAGGCCTTCGCGGAGGCGCTGTGAACCCATCCCTGGGCGCTACATTTGCCATACATGGCAAATGACCTCCGCTACGGCCTGCCCCCGGCGCCGCTCGTGCTGGCGCTATACTTCGATATCCGCCAGGTTGCCATAATCTTCCAGCCAGCTCTTGCGGTCGGCGGCGCGCTTCTTGGCCAGCAGCATGTCCATCATCTCCATGGTGCCGTCGCCGACCTCGCGGGTGAGCTGTACCAGGCGCCGGGTCTCCACCGCCATGGTGGTCTCACGCAGCTGCAGCGGGCTCATCTCGCCGAGGCCCTTGAAGCGCTGCACGTTGGGCGTGCCGCGCTTGCCCTCGAGCTTGCGCAGGATCGCCGCCTTCTCGCTCTCGTCCAGGGCGTAGTGCACCTCCTTGCCCAGGTCGATGCGGTAGAGCGGCGGCATGGCGACGTAGACGTGGCCGGCATCCACCAGCGCCGGGAAGTGGCGTACGAACAGCGCGCACAGCAGTGTGGCGATGTGCAGGCCGTCGGAGTCGGCGTCGGCCAGGATACAAACCTTGTGATAGCGCAGCTGGCTGAGGTCGTCGCTGCCCGGGTCCATGCCCACCGCCACGGCGATGTCATGGACCTCCTGGGAGCCGTAGATGTCGTGGCTGTCGACCTCCCAGGTGTTGAGGATCTTGCCGCGCAGCGGCAGGATCGCCTGGGTCTCGCGGTTGCGCGCCTGCTTGGCGCTGCCGCCGGCCGAGTCGCCCTCGACCAGGAACAGCTCGCTCTGGGCCGGGTCCTGGCCGGAGCAGTCGGCCAGCTTGCCGGGCAGCGCAGGGCCGGCGGTGACCTTCTTGCGCGCCACCTTCTTGGCACTCTTCTGGCGCCGCTGGGCAGCACTGATCACCAGTTCGGCCAGCGCCTCGGCCTGGTCGACGTGATGGTTGAGCCACAGCGAGAAGGCGTCTTTCACCACGCTCGAAACGAAGGCCGCCACGGTGCGCGAGGAGAGGCGCTCCTTGGTCTGACCGGCGAACTGCGGGTCGAGCATCTTTACCGAGAGCACGTAGGCGACCCGCTCCCATAGATCCTCGGGAGTGAGCTTGACCCCCCGCGGCAGCAGGTTGCGGTATTCGCAGAACTCGCGCAGCGCCTCGAGCAGGCCCGAGCGCAGCCCGTTGACGTGGGTGCCGCCCTGGGGCGTGGGGATGAGGTTGACGTAGCTTTCCATCAGCGTCTCACCGCCTTCGGGCAGCCACTGCACTGCCCAATCCACCGCCTGATCGTCGTCGGCGAAATGACCGATTAGCGGCGAGGCAGGCAAGACTTCGAAGCCGTCTGTGGCCTGGGCCAGGTAGTCGCGCAGGCCGTCCTCGTACTGCCATACGCTCTCGGCACCGTCGGTTTCCACCAGGGTGACCTTGAGCCCCGGGCACAGCACCGCCTTGGCGCGCAGCACATGCTTGAGCCGGCCCATGGCGAGCCTGGGGCTGTCGAAATAGGACTCGTCGGGCCAGAAGCGCACCAGGGTACCGGTGGTACGCTTGGCCACGCTGCCGATCTCGGCCAGCTCCGAGACCTTGTCGCCGTGCTCGAAGGCCATGGCGTGGCGGGCGCCGTCGCGCATCACCTCGACCTCCAGGCGCCGCGACAGGGCGTTCACCACCGACACCCCGACGCCGTGCAGACCGCCGGAGAAGCGATAGCTGGACTGGGAGAACTTGCCGCCGGCATGCAGCCGGGTGAGGATCAGCTCGATTCCGGAGACGCCGTGTTCGGGATGGATGTCGATGGGCATGCCGCGGCCGTCGTCGGCCACTTCGATACCCCCATCCTCCAGCAGGCGCACGGTGACTTCCCGGGCATGCCCGGCCAGTGCCTCGTCGACGCTGTTGTCGATGACTTCCTGGGCCAGGTGGTTGGGGCGGGTGGTGTCGGTGTACATGCCGGGGCGCTTGCGCACCGGATCGAGACCGGAGAGTACTTCGATTGAGCTGGCACTGTACTGTGTCATGCGTGTCCCAAAGCCATTACGAATTCGATTGCGCTCCCAGCGTGACCTCTGCGCATCCCTGTCGCCCGCCCTGCTGCCGCTCGGTTCACCCCTGCCGGCATGATACCCGTTCCGGCGGCAGGCCGTGTCCACCATGGGCCATGATGGCCGGCAGATACGCCTCCAGGGCGCTGAACACATGATCGCCGCCCGGGTGCAGCACGGTCCTGGCGCCCCGGTAGAGCGCGAAGGCATACGCCGGATCCAGCGTCTCGTCGGCGCTACCCAGCAGCAGCAGGTAGCGCTCGGGCGTCACCCGCTGCGGCGTCAGCGCATCGAGCTCTTCCCGATGAGCGGTTTCGATGGTGAAGCGCTCGCCGGTATGCTCGTTGACGAAGGCTTCGCCGACCCACTCCGATACCAGCCGCGCCGGACGGACCGCCGGATTGATCAGCACGGCGCGAAGATCGTGACGCTCGGCCAGACAGCTGGCCAGAAACCCGCCCATGGAGCTGCCTACCATCAGCGGCCTCTCCCCCAGCCCCTGCAGCAGCGCCTCGGCCTGCTGTAGTGCCGCCCAGGGCCGATGCGGCAGCTGCGGCGTTTCGCAGGGTAGCGCCAGCGCCGCACAGGCGGCGCGCATCAGCACCGCCTTGGGCGAGCCGTAGCCGCTGTTGAAGCCGTGCAGATAGAGCACACCGCTGGCCGGTGGCGCTGTCAGCGGCGTGCTCAGCATACCCAAGCCACTGTATACATTACCAGCCCTACTGAGGCCTGATACGGATATCGCTTCAACGCTCGCCCCCCTGCTCGGCGCGCCACACCGCTTCGATCAAAGCCCGGCTTGAGGCATCCATCCTGTCGAGGCCGTCGCGCTCGGCCAGAATCCGCTCGGTCTCGCCGGCGATCTGCTTGCCCAGCTCCACGCCCCACTGGTCGAACGGGTTGATACCCCAGATGGCGGCCTGGACGAACACCTTGTGCTCGTAGAGCGCGATCAGCGCCCCCAGCGTGGCGGGCGTGAGACGGTCGAGCAGCAGCGTGGTGGAAGGCTGGTTGCCGCGGTAGCGCTTGTGTCCCGGTCGTTCGCCCGGCTCGTCGATGGCGTCGTCGCCGAGCATCAGCAGGCGCGACTGGGCGAAACAGTTGGCCAGCGTCAGGCGATGCTGGGCCATCAGGTGATCGCGGGTCGCCGCGTCCTCGACGTCGTCGTAGCGCGTGAGCGGCGCGATGAAGTCGCACACCACGGGCTGAGTGCCCTGGTGCAGCAGCTGGTAGAAGGCGTGCTGGGCATTGGGACCGAGCTGCCCCCACAGCACCGGACAGGTGGAGTAGCCGACCTGACGGCCGTCATGGGTGGCCGACTTGCCGTTGGACTCCATCTCCAACTGCTCGAGATAGGCGGCGAAGTGCTCCAGGCGGCCATCGTAGGGCAGGATCGAGTGGGCGCGGATATCAAGGAAATTGACGTTCCAGATCCCCGCCAGGGCCAGCAGCACCGGCAAGTTGTCGTCAAGCGGCGCCTGGGCGAAGTGCTCGTCCATGGCATGGGCGCCGGCCAACAGCTCGCGGAAGTTGGCCATGCCGATCACCAGGGCGATGGGCAGCCCGATGGCGCCCCATAGCGAATAGCGCCCGCCGACCCACTCCCAGAACAGCAGCTGGTTGGCCTCGGCGATGCCCCACTCGCTCATCTTCTCGGGCTTGGCCGAGACGCCGACGAAGTGCTGGCGCATCACCATGGCCTCGTCCACGTCCTTGCCATCCTCCACCAGCCGCGCCATCAGCCAGTCGCGGGCGGTACGTGCGTTGGACAGCGTATCGATGGTAGTGAAGGACTTCGACGAGATCACGAACAGCGTGGTCTCGGGGTTGAAGCGGGTGAGGTAGTCGGCAAGCTGCGAGCCGTCCATGGTCGAGGCGAAGTGCACTGCGACGTGATGGGCATCGGCGGGGCGGTAGTCTGCCAGGGCGTGAGTCACCATCAGCGGGCCCAGGTCGGAGCCGCCGACGCCGAGATTGACCACGTCGTGAATCGGCCGGCCGGTGGCGCCGCGCCACTGACGGGCATGCAGCCGCTCGACCATGGTCGCCATACGATCCAGGGAGGCATGCACGCCAGGCACCACGTCCTCGCCCTCGACGAGAAGCGAGGCCTCGGGGGGCAGGCGCAGCGCCGTGTGCAGCGCCGGACGATCCTCGCTGACGTTGACGTGCTCACCGCTCAATAGTGCCTGAATGCCTTCAGGCACCCCGGCCTCTCGCGCCAGGTCCAGCAGCAGCGCAAGCGTCGCATCGCTCCAGCGCTGCTTCGACAGATCGAGGGTCAGGCCCGCCGCCCGTCGCGTGAAAGCGCTACCTCGCGCTTGGTCGACGAACAGCTGGCGCAGGTGAGCGCCGCGCATCTGCTCGGCATGTTCCATCAGCCGCTGCCAGGCACCGGTCCGGTCGATGGGTGCTTGGTTCATGGCAATCCTCCTTGACGTCTTTGCGGGAGCCGCCGCATCTGGGAAGGCTCTCGTCGAAACCGGGCAAAGTTCCACCGCTCTCAGGCTAGCCTTGTATCCGCCTGTAAATCCACCGCTCCATCGCTGTGGCGCTATCCGTGCAGCCGGCCGGCAGCAAGCGTAGAATGTCCGCCTGTTCCACGCTACCGGCCTGACCTGCTCATGAGTGACGCATCTTATCGTGACGCGATCTTTTCGACACCCCTGGACCGGGTGGCGCGCTTCTCCTTCGACGAGCAGGTGGTGGCCTGTTTTCCCGACATGATCCGCCGCTCGGTACCCGGCTACGGCCAGATTCTGGGCATGCTGGGGCTGATCGCGGCACGCCATCTGCGCCACGGCGCTCACGTCTACGACCTGGGCTGCTCGCTGGGCGCCGCCAGCCTGGCCCTGGCCGGTCAGCTGCCGCCGGACGCCTTCCGGCTCACCGCGGTGGACATCTCCCCAGCTATGGTGGAGCGTGCCCGCGAGACCCTCGCCACGGAGTGTCCCGAGCATGCCATCGAGGTGATCGAGGGCGATATCCGCACCCTCGACTATCGCCCCTCGGGTCTGGTGATCCTCAACTTCACCCTGCAGTTTCTGCCCCCCGAGGATCGCGAAGCCCTGCTCACTCGGCTCTATGCGGCGCTGGAACCGGGCGGGGTGCTGGTGCTCTCGGAAAAGGTGGTCGATCCCGACGAGCGCGACAACGCCTGGCGGGTGGAGCGCTACCACGACTTCAAGCGCGCCAACGGTTACAGCGAGCTGGAGATCAGCCAGAAGCGTACGGCGCTTGAGAACGTGCTGGTGCCGGACACCCTGGAAGCCCACCATGCGCGCCTGGCGCGGGCCGGCTTCCCGCGCTCGCTGACCTGGTTCCAGTACCTCAACTTCGCCTCGCTGATCGCGTTCAAGGAGGCCTGAGGTGGCGATCCCTGCCGAACACCGCCCGCTCTATCGCGCCTTCATCGATCAGGGGCTGGACACTTGGCTCGCCCGCCTGCCGGAGCAGCTGGCCCGCGGCCTAGACCGCAAGCGCTACGGCGATCTGCCGGCCTGGGAGAAGGCGGTGGCCAAGCTGCCCGATCTGCCCGAGGCTCGCGACGTCCAGTTGGACGTCGATACCGTGACGGTGGACTGCGCCCTCGACGACAGCCGGCGGCGCCAATGCGAGAACCTGCTGCGCAAGCTGATGCCGTGGCGCAAGGGCCCCTACCGGCTCGCCGACATTCCTATCGACACCGAATGGCGCTCCGACTGGAAATGGCAGCGGGTCACCCCCCACCTGGCCCCGCTGAGCGGCAGGCGCGTGCTCGACGTGGGCGGCGGCAGCGGCTACCACGCCTGGCGCATGGCCGGCGCCGGTGCCGCCTTCGTGCTGGTGATCGACCCCTCGCCGCGCTTCTATTACCAGTTCCAGGCCCTGCGCCACTTCGTCGGCGATGCCGATGGCGGACGCACTCACTTCCTGCCGGTAGGCATCGAGGACGTGCCCGAACGGCTCGAGTTCTTCGACACGGTGTTCTCCATGGGCGTGCTCTATCACCGCCCTTCCCCACTGGAGCATCTGGTGCAGCTGAAGGACGCCCTGCGCCCCGGCGGTGAGCTGGTGCTGGAGACGCTGGTGGTGGAAGGCGACGCCACCACGGTGCTGCTGCCCGGCGAACGCTACGCCGCCATGCCCAACGTCTACTTCCTGCCGTCGTCCCTGGCGCTGTGCCAGTGGCTCGAGCGCTGTGGCTTCGTCAACGTGCGGGTGGTGGACGAAGCGTTCACGTCGCTGGAGGAGCAGCGTTCTACCGAGTGGATGACCTTCCAGTCGCTGGCCGACTTCCTCGATCCGACCGACCCCACACGCACCCGCGAGGGCTACCCGGCGCCGCGGCGGGCGGTGGTGATGGCGGAACGGCCACGCTGAGCCACAGGTCACCGCGGTAATAGCACGGCTTCTATGATCGACGCCTGCCCTGCTTCCCCACGACTCACTTGAGTCGTGGGGAATGCCTACGCATATATCTGCCGTGCGCACCCATAAAAGCGACGTTTCTTGCGGTTTCCCCCCCACGCATCGAAACCATCTGTTTGCAACCCCATGGTGTAATGGGTTTACGGCGCAAAGTGAATGACCCCATTCGTGAGGCATGCCTCGGGATACAACTGACGACGCCGAAGGGCTTTTTTTCACCATCGTAAAAAAACAGGAAACCCAACTCATGAGCACATTCAAGCCGAAGTACATCACCTTCGATTGCTATGGCACGATGACGAACTTCCAGATGGGCCCGTCGGCGCGCAGAATCTTCGCGGATCGCATCCTTCCGGAACAGATGGAAGCCTTCGTCGAAGATTTCCGCGTCTATCGCCTCGACGAAGTCCTGGGCGACTGGAAACCGTTCAAGGAAGTCGTTCACAACTCGGTCGAGCGCACCTGCCGCAAGTGGAAGCTCGAATTCCGCGAGGAAGAAGCACTGGAGATCTACAACTCCGTGCCGACCTGGGGCCCGCACCCGGACGTGCCGGCAGGCCTGCTGAAGGTCGCCCACGAAATTCCGCTGGTGATCCTCTCCAACGCCGACAACGACCAGATCTACCAGAACGTCGAAAAGCTCGGCGCCCCGTTCGCTCATGTCTTCACCGCCGAGCAGGCCCGCGCTTACAAGCCGCGCCTCCAGGCCTTCGAATACATGTTCGACCAGCTCGGCTGCTCACCGGCAGAGTGCATGCACGTCTCCAGCAGCTTCCGCTACGACCACATGTCCGCCTCCGACATGGGCTACGGCGCTCGAGTGTTGGTCGATCGCAACCATGAGCCGAACCTGGCGCCGAATTACGTGACCCACGTGATCAAGGACATGGGCGGCCTGGCCGGCCTGGTGGGTCTCTAAACACGAAGCCACCGTCCTCGACGCGACCCCACGCATCGCCCGGCGAAGCGTGGGGTCGTCGGTTATCGCACGTCGGTTATCGCAGGAAGTGAATATGTGGCCTTGCATGATGCGGCGAGGTTTCCACATGAGCTTCCACCGAGAAGACCTCGCGTAACAGGTCCCGCGTCAGTACCTCCTCGGGCACACCAGCGGCGACGACCTTTCCCGCCTGCATGACGATCAGCCGATCGCAGAACATCGCGGCGTGATTGAGGTCGTGGAGCGCGATGATGCTGGTAATGGGCAGGCTGGAAACGAGCCGCAGCAGGCCGATCTGATGCTGGACGTCGAGATGGTTGGTCGGCTCGTCGAGGATCAGCTCCTTGGGCGACTGTGCCAGCGCACGCGCCAGGTGGGTACGCTGCTTCTCGCCTCCCGAAAGGCTCTGCCAGGCATCATGGCGCTTCGCGCTCATCCCGGTGCGCTCAAGTGCCTCACTAACCGCCGCATCGTCTTCACGGCTCCAGCCGGAAAACATCGAGCGGTGCGGGAAGCGACCGAGCTTGACCACGTCTTCGACCTTGAGATTGGCATTGGTGGTGGCGTGCTGCTCGATGAAGGCGACCCGCTGCGCAATGGCACGACGGCGAAACTTGGAGAGGTCCCGATCATCGAGCATGACCCGCCCGGCATGCGGGCGCTTGAGCCTCGTCAGCAGCCGCAACAGGGAGGTCTTACCGGAGCCGTTCGGGCCCAGCAGCCCAAGCATCTTGCCCGGCTCCGCCTCGAAAGAGACGCCGTTGATGACCGTTTTCCCACCGATCTTCCAGACCAGATTGTCGGCCTTGATACTCATGATGCCCGCTGCATTCTGTAGAGGATGATGGAGAAGAACGGCACGCCCACCAGCGCCGTCACCACGCCGATCGGCAACGACTGCCGGGGAATGAGCGTGCGCGACGCAATGTCGGCCAACACCATGAAGATCGCCCCCACGATGGCGCAGGCCGGCAGCAGCCTTGCATGACGTGGGCCGACCACGAAACGCGCGGCATGGGGAACGACGAGACCGACGAAACCGATGGTGCCTACCATGCTGACGATGGTGGCCGTCATGACCGCGGTGAGGGCGAACAGGATGATCCGTGTTCGACCGACATTGACCCCTAGGGAAGCGGCAGCCTCGTCGCCGAAGGCGAAGGCATCCAGCACCCGCGCATAGAAAAGGCACGCCACCAGCCCCAGCCCGACCACCACCGATACCAGGAAGAACTCCGGCCAGCGCACGCCGCCGAAGCTGCCGAGCAACCAGAACATCACGTCGCGTGCCTGCTGAGCATTGCCGGCAGTGGTAACGATATAGGAGGTCGCGGCATTGAACAGCTGCGATGCCGCGACGCCGGCCAGTATCGTGCGGTCGGCCCCGCCGCGTGCACCGTTCGAGAGCAGTGCAACGAACAGGAAGGCGGCAAAAGCCCCGGCGAAGGCGCCCGACGAGAGCGATACCGCCCCGGCCCCCAGCCCCAGGATCACGACCAGGACCGCGCCGGTCGAAGCCCCGGCGGAAATGCCCAGCACGTAGGGTTCTGCCAGCGGGTTGCGCAGCATCGATTGCATGATGGCACCGGCAAGGGCCAGGCCCGCACCGCACAACGCGGCCACCAGCGCCCGGCTCAAGCGATAATCCCAGACGATGGTCTCGTGGATACGGTTGAGTTCGATCGACGTCCAACCCAGCTTGTTGGTTATCGTGGCGAAGGTGGTGGAGAGCGGGATCGGCATATCGCCGATCCCGACGCTGATCCCGACGACCAGGGCGATGGCCACCAGTGAGGCCAACAGCAACCCGGCAGACCAGACGAACCGTGACAAGCGCTCATCTGGCCGGTTGACACTAACCGCCATACTCATCTCAGACCGAGCGCCTGCAGCTGTTCGGCCACCTGCTCCGCGCCGAAAATCGTCCTGAGCGTCGGGTCCATGGCATTACCGTCCATGACCACGATGGCCCCGTTCTTGACCGCTCTCATTTCGCGGGTGGCCGAGTCCGAGTTGAGATATTCGATCTTTGCTTCCGCCTTGTCCAACTCCCAGCGGTTACGGTCGACGCGGGCTACCACGATGACGTCCGGATCGGTCGCGATGATGCTTTCCCAGCCTAGCGCCGGCCATTCGGCCTCTGCGTCGATGGCGTTGGTGCCGCCCAGCACGTCGGCGATGAAGCCGGAAGCACCGTGCTTCCCACCCAGATAAGCGTCGGCAGAGGGCGCCGGGCTGGAGAACCAGAAGACATAGGAGAGCGGGTCTTCACCTTGAGGAGACTCGGCTCGCAGCGCGGCTTCACGGCGCCTGAGGTCCTCGATCAATGCCTGGCCCCGGTCGTTCACGTCGAAAATCTGGGCGAGCTCTTCGATCTCCTGGTAGAGAGAATCCATGCTCCAGAGCTGGGCACGATTGCCGTAACCGAACTTGTCCTTGTCCATACCCTCAGCGACGCAGGTGTTGGGTGACAGGTAGGTCGACACACCCACCCTGTCGAAGTCCTCCCGCGTCGCCACTCTGCTGGATGGGCCTATCAGGCTAGGCAGCGCCGCCGTTACGAAATCCGGCTCTTTGGCCAGAATGGACTCGAAGGTGGGGAACTCGACCGTCAGCACTTCCACCTTGGCATTGGCTTCGGCCAGCTGCGGCAAGACACTATTGGGCCAGAAGGCGGTGCCCACCATCTTGTCTTCGAGGCCAAGCATCAGCATGATCTCCGCACTGGCCTGGCCAAGGCCGACTGCCCGCTCCGGGGCCGTGTCAAAGGTCACCTCTGCGCCGCAATTATTCAGAGTAAGCGGATACTGCGTGGCGTCGGCAAAGGCAGGGCTCATCGTCAGACCAAGCGCCATGCCAAGTCCGGAGAGGGCAAGAAGACGTTTCATAGACCACCCATCGCTCTTTCGTTAAGAATCCCGGCCGGCCGTTGTGGCGTCCTGCCAGTCATGAATACGATTCCGCATGATCCTCGAGACCGGCACAGCCTCACCACCGGGGTAGCGACTACCAGAAATGAAGATACAGATACTACTGATACGCATTATCACACGCGGCGAAAAATAACCGCAAATCATGCTCGCTGCAATATGCTGCTCTACCGTTGTCGGAACAAACTTGCTCATTGCACTTCGAGCCGATGTTTAGCGCCGTCTGGCCACCCGCAGACAGCTTTCAGGCACAGCCCAGATGGCGTTCGACGAGCGCGACATGCAGGCGGATACCGGTCGCCAGTACCTCGTCGTTGAAGTCGTACTGGGGATGATGCAACGGGACTTCATCGCCACCGCGCCCCTGCCCCAACCAGATATAGGCGCCTTCGCAGGCCTGCAGCATGAAGCCGAAATCCTCCGAGGTGAAGGCCGGCTGCGGCGCCAACTCCGCGCGGGCAAAGCCAGCCGCGGCGGCCAGGGCTTCCTCGGCGGCATCTGCGCTGTTGATCGTCGCCGGGTAGTAGCGGTCGTAATTCACGGCGATACGCGTGCCACTGGCCAGGGCTACGCCCTCGGCGACTTGGCGCAGGGATTCCTCGATCCTGTCCTGTACCGCGGGCTCGAAAGTGCGCACCGTGCCGACGACGCGAACGGCGGCCGGCAGCACGTTGTGCGAACTGCCACCCTCGATCCGGGTCACCGAAAGCACGGCCGTGGACATGGGCGGAATGCGACGGGACACCAGGCTGTTGAGCTGGGTCACGAGATCGCTGGCCGCCAGGATCGCATCCGGTGTCTTGTGCGGCATGGCGGCATGGGCACCGCGCCCCTCGACCACAATCTCGAACTTGTCCGCCGCCGCCATGATCGGGCCGGGGCGCGTCGAAACCGTGCCGGCCGGTAGGTCCGGCCAATTGTGGAAGGCGAACACCCGGTCGCAGGGAAAGCGCTCGAACAGTCCGTCCTCGATCATGGCCCGGGCACCGCCCTGCCCCTCTTCGGCCGGCTGGAAGATGAAATGGACCGTACCGTCGAAGCGGCGGCTACGGGCGAGATAGCGGGCGGCGCCCAGCAGCATCGCCACGTGACCGTCGTGACCGCAGCCGTGGAAGACCCCCGGGTTGCGGCTGGCATAGGGAAGTCCGGTCTCCTCATGGATGGGCAGTGCATCCATGTCGGCGCGCAGGCCGATAGTACGCGGGGAGCTGCCCACTTTCAGCGAAGCGACGATACCGGTGCCGCCAATGCCCGTGTGCACCTCCAGCCCGAGCTCGCGCAGCGCCTCTTCGATCTTCTTCGCCGTACGGTGCTCTTGATACCCAAGTTCGGGGTTGGCATGCAGGTCGCGCCGAAACGACACCAGCGGCGCTACCAGATCGTCGATTTCCACACTGTCACTGTTTTTCATGGCATGACTCGGATAAGTGGGTTGTCTACTTGAAAAACTCGTAGGGCGTCCCGAGCCCCTTCTCCAGGGCTGCCTCATACAGCATGGCAACCGTCACGGTGTCCTGAATGGCCATGCCGACCGAGTCGAAGATCGTTATCTCATACGGGTTTTCGCGACCGACCTTTTTTCCCAGCAGGATCTCACCAATTTCCGCATGGATGTCTTCCGTCTTGATGATGCCTTCTTTAACGGCATGCTGGGTATCGCCGTACTTGATACACAGCTCGACGGAGTCGTTGACCACCTTGGCCTCCTGGAAGATATCGGCGCCAAGCTCCTGCTTGCCCGGCATATCGGAGCCAATGGCAACGATATGCGTGCCCGGCTTCAGCCACTCCTTCTTGACGATGGGCCCTCTGTGGGCCCGTGTGGTAGTGACGATGACATCGGCTGCACGAACGGCTTCCTCCGCGGTTTCGCACTTGCGAATGTCGAGGCCCGTTTCCTCGGACATTTCCCGCACGTACTCGTCGAGCGCTTGCGAGGAAGCGTTCCACACCAGCACCTCGTCGAAATCCCTCACCCGAATGATGGCCCGAAGCTGTCTGCGTGCCTGGTTTCCCGCCCCGATGATACACAGCGTCTTCGCATCCTCGCGTGCCAGGTATTTCACCGATATGGCGCCCGCGGCGGCGGTACGGCAGCCGGTGATCCAGGTGCCGTCCATGACACACCTGAGAGCACCGGTGCTGGCCTCGAACAGCATCACGGTGTTCATGCCCGTCGGCAGGCCCAACTCAGGATTTCCCTTGTATCCACCGGCAGAGGACTTGATGGAGATGTACCCCCCAGCAAGATCGAGACCGCCCTTGAAATCGATGCACGCATGTGAACCAGGGAGCTCGATGCTCATGAAATCCGGCTGAACGACTTTCCCGCTGTTAAATACTCTGTAGCCGTTTTCCACGGCTTCGAGCACGGCATCCAGATCGATGAGCGATCCCACCTCTTCCTTGTTCAGCAATAGCGTCTTCATATGCGATCCCTTCTTTAAAGCTCGCTAAAAAATGCCTGCCACACGCTCCCCCTTGAGGAGCCTGCCGATCATGTCTATGCCCCAGTTACCGGAGGTAAGGACCACACAAACCTTTTCATCCGGGCGAGTCGTCACGGCACCTGACTGCAAGGCGGCGATTCCTACACAGGCGGAAGGCTCTGCCACGAGCTTGGCATCGTTTGCCACCATCCTTACCGCCTCCTCAATGGATTCTTCCGAGACGGTGACGATGTCATCTACATATTTTTCGATGATGGGATAGGTGTTGTTGCCGGGCCAATCGCAGGCAAGACCGTCAGCCAGGGTCTGCTTGACCGTCGCCTTGGTTCGCTCACCGTTTTGGCGGCTCAAGTAGTAAGGACAGCAGGCCTCGGCCTGGACGCCAACGACCCTTATTGCGGGGTTGGTCTCCTTGATGGCGGTGGAAATACCCGATATGAGCCCGCCACCACCGATGGGAACCAGCACGGTTTCCACATCAGCCAGATCCTCCAGGATCTCGAGGGCAATCGTGCCCTGCCCGGCCATGACGTCGAAGTCTTCATAGTTGTGCACGATGGTGTAGCCGTGCTCCTCGACCTCGGCATGAACCTTTTTCCAGCGCTCCGTATAGGCACGGTCCCACAAGATCACCTCCGCACCCATGGACCTGGCGTTGTTGACCTTGAGCTTGGGCGTGTCTTCCGGAACGATGACGGTCGCGCGAATGCCGAGCACTTTGCCGGCATAGGCACATGCCTGGCCATGGTTACCCGATGAACTGGTGATGATCCCTCTGTCCCGTTCGGCCTGCGTCAAGGACAGGATCTTGCTCAATGCCCCTCTGATCTTGAAAGCGCCGGTCACCTGAAGCATTTCGGGTTTGACATAGACCTGGCAGCCTAGAGCCTCGTCCATCTTGCTCTCTCTGAGCAGCGGTGTACGGCAAACGTAAGGCCGGATACGTACAGCCGCTTGCTTTATGTCCTCGAGCGTTACCGCTGTCTTTTCCACGACTACCCCCTTGAGCTGCCGCCGGCTTCACTGACCTGCAGACTGTGTATATCGCGTCCTGTATTGGCGAGGGGTCATCCCGCAGAGGCGCTTGAAATGCCTCGCCAAATGGCTCTGGTCGAAAAAGCCGGTCTCGCTGGCAATGTCCGTTGGCCGCAGCCCCTGTTCCATCATCGTTTGTGCCTGCCGAACCCGTACCTGACAGACATAGCGATAGGGGGAAATGCCGAATCGCTTGCGAAACCGCTTGGCCAGACTGAAACGTGTCATGCCGACGAGCTCGGCCAGATCGTCGAGATTGATCGGTTCGCAGAAGTGCTCGTCGATGTATCGCTTGGCCGTTGCCATCGCCACGGCCGTTTCGTCATCGCTTCGCTTCCCGTCAGGGTCAGGCTCACCCGCTTGCCACACCGGGGGAATGCCGCTCTTGTCGTTCATGCTCCACACTCCCTACGCCGGCATCACCGCAAGCCCGGTGCTACCGGCATGACACAATGCAACGTCAGTTGCTGGCCGCCATGGCGGGCACAGGCTCGTCGAGCTTCCGCAGTTCGATATCGCTGTGGTGACAGAGGATCTCGTTGCCTTTGTCGAGCCGCACCCGCGGTGGCGAGACCTTGTTGCACTTGCCGTCGATCCTGACCGCACAGCGTGACAGGAACGGACAGAGCGGCGTCGCTGCGGCCGGCGGAGCGATCTGCGGCAGCGCGCCGCGCCCCGCCCGGGTCTCCTCGAGCCAGCCCTGGTGCATCTCCGGCACCGACTCGATCAGCAGATGGGTGTACGGATGGTACGGCGGTGCCTGGAACGTCGAGCGCCCCCCCTGCTCCACCTTGTTGCCGGCGTACATCACCACCACCTCGTCGCAGATCGCGCGTACCGTGCTGATGTCGTGGCTGATGAAGAGGTAGGTAACGTTCAGCTCCCGCTGCAATTGCGCCATGAGTTCGAGGATCGCGGCACCGACCACCGTATCCAGGGCCGAGGTGACCTCGTCGCAGAGGATCAGGTCCGGCTCGGCCGCCAGCGCACGCGCCAGGTTGATGCGCTGCTTCTGGCCGCCGGACAGCTCACTCG
Organism: Halomonas sp. KM-1; assembly: GCF_000246875.1. NCBI lineage: Bacteria > Pseudomonadati > Pseudomonadota > Gammaproteobacteria > Oceanospirillales > Halomonadaceae > Halomonas > Halomonas sp. KM-1. Next base: position 3,729 of record NZ_BAEU01000078.1, on the reverse strand, counting down.
GGCGTCGCTTCGCCAGGCTCGCCGGCAGTTGCACCAGCTCCAGCAGTTCGGCCACCCGGCGGCGGCGCTGCGCGCTGCGCATGCCGTGGTAGAAACGCAGGGGGCGCGCCAGGATCTCCTCGATGGTGTGCTGCGGATTCAGCGCCGTATCGGCATTCTGGAACACGTACTGGACCCGGCGGAACTCATCCCGCGTACGCCCCGACAGCGACCTGCTGAGCGGCTGGCCATCCAGCAGGATCTGCCCGGCCGAGGGCTCCACCAGGCCGGCAATGGCCCGTGCCACGGTGGTCTTGCCCGACCCGGATTCACCGATGATCCCGACCGTGGCTCCGCGACGGACCTTCAGGTCGATATCCTGCACGACCCGTTTGCTGCCATAGCAGATCTCGAGATCGCGCACCTCGAGCAACAGGTCCTCGTCGATATCGGAAGCTGCTGGCGCCGCTTCAGCCACTTGCCCCGTCGGTCTCATCGCTGCCAGCAGGCTGCGGGTATAGGGGTGCTCGGGCTCCACCAGGATCTGCTCGGTGCGGCTGTCCTCCTGGATCTCGCCGTTGCGCAGCACCACGATGCGGTCGGCCATCTGGGCCACCACCGCCAGGTCGTGGGAGACGTATACCGCCGTGGTATCGAGGTCGCGCACCACCTTCTTGAACGCCCGCAGCACCTCGATCTGGGTGGTGACGTCCAACGCGGTGGTCGGCTCGTCGAGGATCACCAGCGCCGGATCGGTGATCAGTGCCATTGCCGCCATCAACCGCTGCAGCTGCCCGCCCGATACCTGGTGTGGATAGCGCGCGCCGATATTGTCGGGATCCGGCAGTGCCAGCGCCCGGAACAGCTCGACCGCCTTGGCCTGCGCCTCTCGCCGCGACAGTACGCCATGGATCAGCGCACTCTCGATCACCTGCTCCATGATGGTCTTGGAGGGGTTGAACGCCGCCGCGGCGCTTTGGGCGATATAGGCCACGGTGCGGCCACGCAGCTTCGCCAGCTCATTGTCCGACAGCTTCAACACGTCGACGTCGCCGATGCGCACCGAGCCTCCGACGATGCGGCAGCCGGCGCGGGCATAGCCCATCAGCGCCAGGGCGATGGTGGTCTTGCCGGAGCCGGACTCACCGATCAGCGCCAGCACCTCGCCCTTCTTCAGAATGAAATCGGCACCGTGCACGATCGGCACATCGACGCCGGCATCGTTACGTGCCGCTACGCGCAGCCCGCTGACCTTGACGATATCGTTCATCTCAGTTCTCCATCTCGCGCTTGGCCCGTGCACCGAAGCTATCGATGATCAGGTTGACCCCGACGGTCAGGGTGGCGATGGCTACTGCCGGTGCCAGTACGGCTGGAGCGCCTTCACCCAGACCCTGGATGTTTTCCCGTACCAGAGAGCCCCAGTCCGCATCCGGCGGCTGCACGCCCAGGCCGAGAAAGCTCATCGCGCTCAGCAGCAGCACGACATAGACGAAGCGCAGGCCGAAGTCGGTCAGCACCGGACGGAGCATGTTCGGCAGCACCTCGATGAACATGATGTACGGCATGGCTTCACCCCGCGCCCGTGCGACCTGGACGAAGTCCATCGTCATGACGTTGACGGCGACCGCACGCGCAATGCGGTAAGAGCCGGGCATGTAGGCAAAGGCGGCCATGATCAGCAGCAGGGGCACCGAAGAGCCGAAAGAGGCCACCATGATCAGCGCGAAGATCTTGTTGGGAATGGCGATCAGGGCATCCTGGGTGCGGCTGATGGCAGCATCGATCCAGCCACCGGAGGCCGCTGCCACCAGGCCCAGCACCACGCCGAACAAACAGGCCAGTACCGTTGCCGCCAAGGCCACGCCGATCGTGTAGGGCGCACCGTGCAACAGGCGGCTGAGGATGTCCCGGCCCAGGAAGTCCGTGCCAAGCGGGTATTCCAGGCTGATGGGGCCGAATATCTCGAAGCTGACCAGCGCGTTGGCACCATGGGGCGCCAACCAGGGGCCGACCAGGGCCATCAGCAGCCAGAACCCGACGATCAACAGCCCCAGGGCGCCGCTGATCGGCCGTTTGGCACGGCGGCGCACGACCTTCGGCGGCTTGTCGCCGAACGCCACATCGAGCGCGGCCTCGGCTCGAGCACCCGACGTGCTCAACTTAGGTGACGGCGGAAGAGTGTTCGGGTTCATGTGCGCAGCCTCGGGTTGGATAGGATGGCAATGATGTCGGCGATCAGCACCAGCAACAGAAAGCCCAGGGAGAACAGCATCACGCACGCCTGCACCAGCGGCATGTCGCGAGTCACCACGGCGTTCACCATCAGCGTCGCAATGCCCGGATAGTTGAAGATCGTCTCGACGATGACCACGCCGCCAAGCAGGTACGACAGGCTCAGCGCCACGGCATTGGCGATCGGACCGATCGCATTCGGCAGCGCATGCCGGAGCACCACCCGCATCGGCCGCGCGCCCTTGAGCACCGCCATTTCAACGTAGGGAGAGCTGAGCTGATCGATGACGGCCGCACGGGTCATGCGCGCCATCTGCGCGACCAGCACGCAGCACAGAGTTAGCACCGGCATGGCATAGACACTGAGCAGCTGCAGGAAGGAATCGACTTCCACGGAGCGCGACAGCGCCGAGAGCCAACCCAGCTTGACCGCGAAGATCAGCACCGCGACGGTGGCAATCAGGAACTCGGGAACCGATACCAGAAACACCGCCAGCATGTTGGTATAGCGATCGAAGATCGAGCCGCGATACATCGCCGAGAAAATGCCGATGGACAGCGCCAGGGGCACGGCAATAAGAGCGGTGGCCGCTGCCAGCTTCAGAGAGTTGGGCAGCCGGCTCGCGATGAGGTCGTCGACCGGCATGCCGTTGACCAATGAAACGCCGGGGTTGCCCGTTACAAGGCCACCCAGCCAGCTCAGATAGCGCATGTACACGGGCAGGTCCAGGCCCAGCTTCGCACGCAGCGCCGCCACCGCTTCCGGTGTCGCCTCCTGGCCAAGCTGTTCCTGGGCCGCGTCGCCCGGCAATAGGCTGGTGAGAATGAAGACCACCAGCGAGACGATGAGCAGGGTGAGCACGCCGATACCCAGCCGGCCGATGATGAGCCGTGGAATGCTGCTGTTCATGGTTTGCCCTTCTTATTATGGCGTCACCTCACTCCCGCCAAGGTGACGCCTTCATGGTTGAGTTGTCGTCAGAGTGATTGGCTCAGGCGTCCAGCCAGACGTGTTCGGCGAACATGTAGCCCATCAGGCCGCCCAGCGGATGGGGGGTCAGTCCCCGCAGCTTGGTGTTGTGGCCGTCGATGCTGCTCCTGAACTGCGGAATGCCGATGCCGCCGTGCTCGTGGATCAGCACCTGCATGTCGCCGTACATCTGCTTGCGCTTGGCTTCGTCGGTCTCGCCGCGTGCCGCCAACAGCAACTGGTCGAACTGTTCGTTGCGCCAGCCCGACTCGTTCCAGGCGGCCTCGGACTGGAAGAACAGGCTGAACATCAGGTCGGCGGTCGGCCGCGCACTGATGGCGCCGAAGCCCAGCGGATGCTTCATCCAGTGGTTGGACCAGTAGCCGTCCGACGGCACCCGCCGGATATCGAGCTTGAGCCCGATCTGCTGCGCCGAGAGCTGCATCAGCTGGGCCATGTCCACCGAGCCGGTAGCGGCCTCGGAGGCCACCAGGGGAAGCGTACGGTTGCCGATGCCGGCGCGCTCCAGGTGGTACTTCGCCCGG
>NZ_BAEU01000079.1:0-68005 GCF_000246875.1 Halomonas sp. KM-1 | reverse complement strand
ATATCGCGAGGGCGGGCGCCAGCCATGCTGCGCCTGCGCGACCAGCTTGCCAACCTGGCGCCGGTGCGTGCCAACGTGCTGGTGCACGGCGAGACCGGCAGCGGCAAGGAGGTGGTGGCGCGCTGCCTCCACGACCTCGGCCCCGGCCCCGATGCCCCTTTCGTGGCCCTCAACTGCGGCGCCCTGGCCCCCGAGCTGATCGAGTCGGAGCTCTTCGGCCACGAGAAGGGCGCCTTCACCGGCGCCCAGGAACGGCGCATTGGCAAGCTGGAGCATGCCAGCGGCGGTACGCTGTTCCTCGACGAGGTGGAATCGCTGCCGCTAGCGGCCCAGGTCAAGCTGCTGCGCGCCCTGCAGGAGGGTGAGATCACCCGCCTGGGCAGCAACGCCGTGCAGCGGATCGACCTGCGGGTGGTAGCGGCCACCAAGGTGGACCTACTGGCTCTGGCCGCCGAAGGCGGCTTTCGCGAGGACCTCTACTACCGGCTGGCCATCGCCGAGCTGGCTCTGCCGCCGCTGCGCGAGCGCCGCGAGGACATCGCCCTGCTCTTCCGCCACTTCTGTCATCAGGCCGCCGAGGTCCACGACCGCCCCCTGCGCGATCCTGACGCCGCCATGCTTCAGGCCCTCGAACGTCACACCTGGCCGGGCAATCTGCGAGAGCTGCGCAACGCTGCCACCCGTTTCATTCTTGGGCTGGAGATCCCCTGCCTGGGCACGGCCGCCACCGCGGACGATGACTCCCTGGCCGCCCAGGTGACCGCCTTCGAAGCAGCCCTGCTGCGTGCCGCCCTGGGCCGTCATGGCGGCAACATCCAGGCGGTAATGGACGAGCTGGAGCTGCCGCGCCGCACCCTCAACCAGAAGATGCAGAAGCACGGCTTGCGCCGCGAAGCCTTCCTCGACGGCGACGAGAGTTAAGCCTGCTCCATCCATCGGCAAGATCTTGCCGACAGGGTGCTACCACGTCGGCAAAAAATTGCCGACAGCACCCACCCAGGCCCAGTCCGTGTTGCGGTTTCTCATCTCAACTCACTGAAATACATAGGGTGTCACCGAAGCTGGCAGGCTTGTCGCTATGTCAGAGCGTCTCATAACCACAACGCTCGACATACGGAGACCCGCCATGCACAAGCGCCAGTTCCTCAAGTCCGCCCTCTGCCTTGCCACCGCCGCCGCCCTTGGCTTCGGTGCCGCAACCGCGACCGCCAGCCCCGACAACGGCAGCGAAGGGGGTCAGTACATCATGGGTACCGCCACCACCGGCGGCACCTTCTACCCGGTGGGCGTCGCCCTCTCCACCCTGGTCCGCGTCAAACTGGAGCCGACCCATAACATCTCGGTTTCCGCCATCAGCTCCGCCGGCTCCGCCGAGAACCTGCGTCTGATGGACGACAACGAGGCCCAGTTCGGCATCCTCCAGGCTCTCTACGGCGCCTGGGCCTGGCACGGCGAGGGTCCGGTACCCAAGGCCTACGACAACGTACGCTCCATCTCCATGCTGTGGCAGAACGTCGAGCATTTCGTCATGCGCAGCAACCGCATGGAGAGCGGTACCATCGACGACCTGTCCAACCTCTACGGCCGCGGCTTCTCCATCGGCGCCCGCAACTCGGGTACCGAGGGCTCCGGTCGGCAGATTCTTGCCGGTCTCGAGATCGACCCCGAGCAGATGAACCTCGCCTACCTGGGCTACGGCCCCAGCGCCGACTCCATGCAGAACGGCAACATCGACGGCATGAACATTCCCGCCGGGGTGCCCGCCTCCGCGGTGACCAGCGCCTTCGCCAACATGGGCAGCAACATCTCCATCCTGAATGTGACGGAAGAGCAGCTCGAGCGCATCAACGCCGACTACCCGGTATGGACCTCCTACGAGATTCCCGCCGGCACCTACCCGAGCCAGGATGAACCGGTTCACACCATCGCCCAGCCCAACATTCTGGTGGTCAACGCCGACGTCCCGGAAGAGCACGTCTACCAGATCACCAAGGCGATGTTCGAGAACCTGCCCTTCCTCAACAACATCCACCCGGCGACCCGCGACATGGCCCTCGAGAAGGCCCTGGACGGCCTGCCTATGCCGCTGCATCCCGGCGCCGCCCGCTACTTCCAGGAGCAGGGGCTGGTCATCCCCGCGCATCTGCTGGAGGGCTAAGGAAACCCTGATTTACTGCTGCGCTCGATAGCCTGGCCGCCGGCGGTGCTCACAATCCTCATTGAGCAGCCAGTCAACTCCGGTTGCTGCGCGCCGGCGGCGACCAGCCTCTCTTCGCTCGCGACGTAAATCAGCGCTCCCTTGTGATTTTTTGCTCCAGATGGACTGAGCCTGCGAAGGGGCGCCGGGGACAGGCCAAAGAGGAGGTCTTTTTCCAGGGAAGGAAAAAGTAGCGCCCAGGGAGGGGTTCACAGCGCCTCCTCGCCGGCCTGTCGCCGGAAAGCCCCGAGCCTGACCACCGACAACGCCTTCCCATTCACGCCAGCTCCGCGAGAACGCCCATGAACGCAACGCCCACTCCCGAGGTGCGCGACGAAGCCGCCAGCGAAGCCCCCGAGCGCCTCGAGCACCCCTGGCTCGGCCGGGTGCTGTTCGCCCTGGCCATCGTCGTGGCCCTGTCACATCTCTACTTCAACACTCTCGGCACCCTCTCCGAGGTGTGGGTCAGCGCCCTGCACTTCGGTATGTTCGGCCTGCTCTGTGCCCTCTCGGTGCCCATGCTCAAGGCCCGCTCCGTCGGCGGTGCCCGCCTGGTGCTGGCGGTGGACATCCTGCTCGGCCTGGCGGCGCTGGGCTGCGCCTTCTACCTGATCGGCTTCGAAGACGCCCTCTACGCCCGCGGGGTACGCTTCTCCACCGCCGACTGGGTCGTCTCCATCGTCGCCCTCGGCCTGGTGCTGGAGTTCGCTCGCCGCACCACCGGTTGGTTCATCCCCCTGCTCTGCCTGGTGGCGCTCACCTACGTAGCCTGGTGGGGACGTCATGTAGGCGGAGTCTTCGGCTTCCCCGGCCTCTCCTGGGAGACGGTGCTGTTCCGCAGCTATCTGGGAGGCGACGGCATGCTGGGCTCCATCGCCCGCATCTCCTGGTCCTACGTCTTCATGTTCATACTGTTCGGCGCCTTCCTGGTACGCTCCGGCGCCGGCGACTTCATCATCGAGCTGGCCCGCTGTGCCGCCGGGCGCTTCATTGGCGGCCCAGGCTTCGTCGCGGTCTTCTCCTCCGGGCTGATGGGCTCTGTATCCGGCTCCAGCGTCGCCAACACGGTCTCCACCGGGGTGATCACCATCCCGCTGATGCGCAAGGCCGGTTTTCCGCCTCGCTTCGCCGCCGGGGTCGAGGCCGCGGCCTCCACCGGCGGCCAGCTAATGCCCCCGGTGATGGGCGCCGGCGCCTTCATCATGGCCTCCTATACTCAGGTCTCCTACCTAACCATCATCGGCGTGGCGGCCCTGCCGGCGCTGCTATACTTCCTCTCGGTGGCGATGTTCGTGCGCATCGAGGCCAAGCGTAGCGGCGCCCAGCACGTCGAGACCGAAGAGGCGCCGCGCTTCCTTGAGGTGCTCAAGGGCGGCTGGCACTTCCTGCTGCCGCTGGTAGTGCTGGTGGCCGCGCTGATCTACGGCTTCACCCCCACCTATGCCGCCGGCATCGCCATCCTCTCGGTGGTGGTGGCCTCCTGGCTGTCGCGCAACCCCATGACCCCGACGGTGGTGATGGAAGCCCTGGTGCTCGGCACCCGCAACATGATCACCACGGCGATCCTGCTGCTCACCGTGGGGCTGATCGTCAACGTGGTCTCCACTACCGGTATCGGCAACACCTTCTCGCTGATGATCACCGACTGGGCCGGTGGCAGCCTGCTGATCACCATCGTGCTGATCGCCATCGCCTCCCTGGTGCTGGGCATGGGCCTGCCGGTCACCGCCGCCTACATCGTGTTGGGCACCCTCTCGGCGCCGGCCCTCTACGGCCTGATGGCCCATGGCCAACTGATGGAGCTGCTGATGGCCGGCCAGTTGCCCGAGCAGGCCAAGGCGATCTTCATGCTCACCGCCCCGGAGAGCCTGGAGGCCCTGAGCGCCCCCATGGACGCGGCCAGCGCCCGCGAGCTGCTCGCCCTGGTGCCCGACGACTTCCGCCGCCAGCTCTACGAGCAGGCGCTCTCGCCCCACACCCTGACCCTGCTGCTGGTGGCGGCCCACATGGTGATCTTCTGGCTCTCCCAGGACTCCAACGTCACCCCGCCGGTGTGCCTCACGGCGTTTGCCGCCGCGGCCATCGCCAGGACACCGCCGATGCGCACCGGCTTCACCGCCTGGAAGATCGCCAAGGGGCTCTACATCATCCCGCTGCTGTTCGTCTGGTCGCCGCTGATCACCGGCTCCCCCGCCGAGATGCTCACGGTGTTCGCCTTCGCCCTGTTCGGCATCTATGCGATCATCGCCGGCCTCGAGGGCTTCCTGGAGCATGAACTGCCCTGGTGGCTGCGCCTGGTGATGTTCCCCATGGGTGCCCTGATGCTCTGGCCCCACGACCAGTTGGCACTGGACTTCCTGGGCCTGGCACTGTTCCTCGCCACTCTGGCGTGGAGCGCCCGGGCCGGCCGCACCTCGGCCACTGCCCTGCCCGCTCCCGGCCACGCCTGAGTCCACGCCTCGACATCCCGCCGGGGCTCCTGGCCGTGGCGGGATGCGCCCCACCACCCTCTCGCGGTAAAGTAGCGTCATTCCCTGCCGGCCCGCCCCCGGGTGGCATCAAACGACCGAATACGACTAGCCATGATCGCAAGACTGGATACCGCCGACGCTCCCGCCATCGAGGGCCTGGGCGCGCATTACCTGCGTTTTCTCGAGGCGCTGAAGGCCTCCGGCTTCGAGGGTGAGATCGCCCCGGACTACGCCAGCCGCACCGTGCTGGCCACCGACAACTCGATCTACCAGCGCCTGCCCCAGGCGGCACTGTTCCCGCGCCACGCCGAGGACCTCGAAAGCATCGCCCGGCTCGCCGCCGAGCCCAAGCATCGCCAGGTGGTGCTCACGCCCCGCGGCGGCGGCACCGGCACCAACGGCCAGTCGCTCACCGACGGGCTGGTGGTGGACGTTTCCCGTCACATGAACCGGATACTCGAGATCGACGTGGAGAACCGCCGTGTGCGAGTGCAGGCCGGCGTGGTCAAGGACCAGCTCAACGCGGCGCTGAAGCCTCATGGGCTGTTCTTCGCCCCGGACCTCTCCACCTCCAACCGCGCCACCATCGGCGGCATGATCTCCACCGACGCCAGCGGCCAGGGCAGCTGCGAGTACGGCAAGACCCGCGACCACGTGCTCGAACTCGACAGCGTACTGCTCGGCGGCGAGCGGCTGGTCAGCCGCCCGGTGGACGATAGCGAGCTGGATACGCTGTGCCACCACAGCGGCGCGATCGGCAACGCCTACCGCATCGCACGGGAGATCATCGACACCCAGCGCGAGCTGATCGCGGCCAAGTTCCCGCCGCTCAACCGCTGCCTGACCGGCTACGACCTGGCGCATCTCAGGGACGCGCAAGGCCGCCTCGACATGAACAGCCTGCTGTGCGGCTCCGAGGGCTCGCTGGGTTTCCTCAACGAAGCAGTGCTCAACGTGCTGCCGATCCCCAAGCACTCGACCCTGGTCAACGTGCGTTATGCCGGCTTCATGGATGCCCTACGCGACGCCAAGGCCTTGATGGGCTCTTCACAGGACCAGCCGCAGGCGCTTGCGGCGAAACCCACTTCCATCGAGACGGTGGACGACAAGGTGCTGCTGCTGGCCATGGAGGACTTCGTCTGGGACAGCGTGGCGGAGTTCTTTCCCAGCGGGGCACCCCAGGGATCTGCCGAGGACGATACCGTCACGGCCGAACGCCAGGCGGTGGCCATTCGCGGCATCAACATGATCGAGTTCAATGACGACGATCCCGAGCGGCTCGCCGAGCGGGTGGCTGCCTTCTGTCGTCACCTGGAAGCGGATGAGAGCGTGCCCCGCCTCGGTTTCACCCTGGCCCAGGGTCGCGCCCAGATTCAGCAGGTCTACGGCATGCGCAAACGCGCCGTGGGTCTGCTGGGCAATGCCAGAGTCGACGAGAAGGGCGAGAAGCGGCCGATCCCCTTCGTCGAGGACACCGCGGTGCCGCCGGAGCATCTGGCCGATTTCATCGCCGAGTTCCGCGCCGCGCTGGACGCCCGCGGGCTCAGCTATGGCATGTTCGGCCACGTCGATGCCGGCGTGCTCCACGTGCGCCCCGCCATCGACATGAAGGACCCCGAGCAGGAGCGGCTGATCCGCGAAGTCTCCGACGAGGTGGCCGAGCTGACCCACAAGTACGGTGGCCTGCTGTGGGGCGAGCACGGCAAGGGCGTACGCTCCGAGTACGCGCCCAAGTTCTTCGGCGAGCTCTACCCCAGCCTGCAGCGGGTCAAGGCTGCCTTCGACCCGCACAATCAGCTGAACCCGGGCAAGATCGCGACTCCCATCAACCCGCCCGAAGCCGCGGGGCTCTCTATCCCGCCCGAAGCCGCGGTGCCCTCCATCCCGCCCGAAGCCGCGGGCACAGCGTCGACAACTAGCGTCAGCGAGGATGCGGTGAAGTGGGTCGACCCGGGCCTGCTGACCATCGATGGCGTACCCACCCGCGGCCAGCTCGACCGCCAGATCGACGAGCGCGTATGGCAGGCCCACGCCGCCACGGTGTACTGCAACGGCAACGGCGCCTGCTACAACTACGACCCCGACGACGCCATGTGTCCCTCGTGGAAGGCGACCCGCGACCGTATCCACTCGCCCAAGGGACGCGCCAGCCTCGTCCGCGAGTGGCTGCGCCTGCAGGGCAATGCCGGGATCGACCTAGTCGAAGAGGCAAAAGCGAAGCGCCGCGATGGGGTGTGGGGCTTCATCACCTCCTTTCCGGCGCGGGCGCGCAACACCTGGCGCCGCCGCGACGAGGCCGACTTCTCCCATGAGGTTTACGACGCCATGGCGGGCTGCCTGGCCTGCAAGTCCTGCGCCGGTCAGTGCCCGATCAAGGTCAACGTGCCGGACTCGCGCTCGCAGTTCCTCGAGGTCTACCACGGCCGCTACCTGCGCCCGCTGCGGGATTACCTGATCGGCGGCATGGAGTTCTTCGTGCCCTACCTCGCCCACGCCGCGCCGCTGTACAACGCCGCGCTGAATCAGCGCCTGGTGGACCGCCTGCTGTCAGAGCGGATCGGTCTGGTCGACAGCCCGCGCCTCTCTCGCGCACGACTGACCAAGCAGCTGCGTGCCTGGGGCGTCGCCGAGGCGACGCCGATCTCGCTGGGCCTGCTCAGCGAGGCACAGAAGGCCCGAAGCGTGGTGATCGTGCAGGACGCCTTCACCAGCCACTTCGAGGCAGAATTGGTGATGGACATCGTCGAGCTGCTCTCGCGCCTGGACATCAAGGTGTTCGTCGCCCCCTATACGGCCAACGGCAAGCCGCTGCACGTGCAGGGCTTCCTCGGCGCCTTCGAGCGCACCGCGGAGAAGCAGGCGCGGCGGCTGCGCGCCCTGGCCGAGTTCGGCGTGCCGCTGGTGGGCATCGACCCGGCCATGACGCTCACTTACCGCCAGGAGTACGTGAAGGCGCTGGGGCCCAATGCCGTGCCCGAGGTGCTGATGCTACAGGAGTGGCTGGTGGCGCAAGGCAAGCGTCTGGTGCCGCCGGCCCTGGCCCGGGAGCTCGAGAAACTCGACGACCCGAGCTTCCGGCTGCTCTCCCACTGCACCGAGAAGACCAACGCTCCGGGCAGCCCCAAGGCGTGGCAGCAGGTGTTCGCCGTCTTCGGCTTCGAGCTCGAGCTCATTGCCAGCGGCTGCTGCGGCATGTCCGGCACCTACGGCCATGAAGCGCGCAATCTGGAAACCTCGAAGACCATCTATGCCCAGTCGTGGCAGCCGGTGGTCGAGAACGAGGCCAACCAGGGCCGCCTGCTGGCCACCGGCTACTCCTGCCGCAGCCAGGCCAACCGCCTCTCCGGCCAGGCCCTGCCGCACCCGCTGCAGGGAATTCTGACCCACCTGCGCCAGTTGAACTGGTAAGCTTGCAGGCTTGATCACTAGACCTTACATGGACTTATCGACAGGAGATGGATGATGAAGATCAAGCCACTGGTGACTGCCACGGCTCTTGGGCTCGGACTCGGCCTCGGTACTGCAGGCCTGGCAAGTGCCGCACAGGTGACGCACCTGGGGGGCGATATCACCGAAGAACAGGTGCTGTCAGCACAGCAAGCCTGGGGCGACGCCCTGGTTGCCATTTCCAATACCTATGAGGCTGAAGGCATCGACGCCGCCCGCGAACTGGCACAGGAAGTGATCGACAGCGCCTACGGCTACGACATGGGCGCCGTGCTCTTCAAACCCACCCTGGCCGCAGCGCCGCAAACCTTCCGCACGACGCCCGCAGGCGCGCTGGCCTACTTCGTCGGCCACAGCGATGAGTACAGTGAAGACAGCGGCTTTGCCCTGAAGGGCTGGCAGGAAGTCACCATCGAAAATGCCGCCATTTTGATCAGCGGCGACGTCGCCCTGACCATGGGCAACGTCTCCATCCTCGATGCCGACGGCAACACCACCACCGTGGACAAGACCTGGGGCTATCACCTGGACGACGAAGGCACCCTGCGTATCGTGCTGCACCACTCCTCTCTGCCCTTCAGCCCAGAGGAGTAAGAGGAGTAAGCGCAAGCCAACCTCAACCGTACCGGCAGCCGCCGGTACGGTTCGTCCTCGGCAAGCGCAAACGGAACGGGAGGCAGGATGTCCCGCACTCTGATCGTCATCGGCCTGTGTATCGTTCTCATCGGCCTGTTCTGGCCATGGCTCTCCAAGCTGCCCCTTGGCCAGCTGCCGGGAGATATCGTCGTACGACGCGAGAACTTCTCGTTCTACTTTCCTATGACCACCATGATCCTGTTGAGTCTGCTCATCAGCGGGTTATTGTGGCTGTTCAACCGCTGAAGCGCTTTCGTCCGGTATGCGCCGAATTGGCAGCCAGAGGGTGAAGGTCGTTCCCTCTCCGGGGCGGCTATCCAGCTCGATGCGCCCTCCGTGCTTCTGCACGATGCCATAGGAGAGCGAGAGGCCAAGTCCGGTGCCCTGGCCGACCGGCTTGGTGGTGAAAAAGGGGTCGAAGATACGCGACTGCAGCTCGGCAGGTATCCCCGCCCCGTCATCGGCAAAAGCGAGCCACACCTGATCGCCTTCGCAGCCGGTGCGCAGCGTGATGGTGCCGTGCTCCTCGATTGCCTGAGCCGCATTGACGAGCAGATTGAGGAAGACCTGGTTGAGCTGAGCCGGCACGCACTCGACCGCCGGCAGTTGGCCATACTCCCTTACTATCGTGGCCTTGTACTTGATCTCATTGGTCGCCACGTTGAGCGTGCTCTCCAGGCCCTGATGAAGATCGGCAAGCTGCCAGTCGATAGCACCGGTACGGGAGAAATCGCGCAGATCCTGAACGATACGCCGTACCCGGGCCGTACCGTCGATCGACTCGGCAATCAGCGCACCGACATCCTCGCGCAGATAGTCCAGTTCGAGCTCCGTCTTGAGCTGGGCGATCCGCTCGGCCGCCTCGCTCGTCAATGACGGCTCGACCGTCTCGTAGAGGTCGACCAGGCGCAGCAGATCGTCGATGTACTGATGCAGAGTGTTGAGGTTGGAGCTGACGAAGCCGATGGGATTGTTGATCTCATGGGCGACACCCGCGGCAAGCTGGCCGATCGAAGCGAGCTTCTCCGACTGAAGCAGCTGATTGTGGGCCTCTTCCAATTTACCGATGAGGACTTGCTGCTCCTCCCTCTCACGCTCCAGCGCCACGAGAGCCTCGCGCCGCTCACGGATCTCCCGTTCCATATCCTCCTGCACCTGCTGCAGGGCACGATTGATCTGCTCGTTCTCGCGCAGCGCCGATTCCAACTCCTTGGTTCGCGCCCGCACCTGATCCTCCAGCATCACCGCGGTCTGGAAGAGACTGAAACCGGAGCCGCGCACGCTGGTGCTGCGCTCGGCTCGATCCATCAAGGCCTGCACCATCTTCTGCAACTGCTCGGCTCCAAGCTGTCGCAGCGGCATCGGCTGAGCGGCATCGGATTGCATCACCCGTTCCGTACGGCTGCCTGACAGGCTCCACCCACTCGACGAGCCGCTCGTTTCGCTATGGTCACAAGCGCCAATGGCGATGCCCGTCAGCGTCTGGTTCATGTGCACGCCGCCGTATTGCTCGCCATAGGTGCTGAAGCCGACCGTATTGTGGCGGTCGAAAACCGCCTCCACCGCCATCTTGGTATTCTTCTGCGTGACCTCCAGGTTGCGCAGAATGCAGTCGCAGGCAAGCACCAGCTGCGGCGGGCCCAGTTCCTCGCTCAACTGCCCCATGGTCGCCTCCAGGTCGGAGACCAGATCCATACCTTCGGCCACGCGCAGGACCAGGCCTTCGTCAATGGCGCTGTAGAAGGTCAGGCTGCCATCCGGACCGGCCTTCTGTATCGAGCGTACGTAATCGGTGCCATCAATCAGCACGACCACCGGCGCAGCAGCGAAATGATGAGGCTCGAGCGCCGCCACCGAGACGTCGATCAGCTCGGCATAAGCCTGAGCGGCGGGTATGCCATTGATCTCATAGACGACCCTCTGCTCCGCATCGGCTCGGGTGACGACCAGGCGCTCCTCCAGCGAGAGGAAATGCTGGGCCTTGAACAGACGGAACGGGTAGTCGGTCTGCAATACGGTCAGCACGGCGCTGTCACTGTGGAAAGCCCCGTCATGGAACACCTGGGTTTGGCTGAAACACAGGTCGTCGCCCGCCGAGCCGCCCACCAGTACGATATCGCCCAACGCCGTTTGCAGCGTTCGCGCCACCTGCTCTTCTCGGACGGAGAGGCCATCGATGAGCAGAAACCCGAAGCTGTTTCCGCCGCTCGGTCTTGTCGCCCGCTCACCGAGCTGCTGCAGCAGCGCATCGGTGAACGCCTGGCCACGAGCGATGCTGAACTGCTGAAGGGCATCCAACCGCCCGGTTACCGCCGTACAGCTGCCGGCCGGGAAACTTACGCCGGTGAGCGTGTGGTCGAGATAGCCCAGAGGGCCGATCTCCCCCGCAGTGGTACACCCCACCACGGGGATGTCGCCGAACAGACGGTTCATCTCGTCAGCCAGCGCTGCCAGATCGTAGTGGCTGGAACAGAAGAACAGCACCAACTCGGGATCGGGCTGCACCACCCCCTGATGAAACTCGCGAACGGCAGTGCGAGCATCCTCAGCACGGCTCTGCATGCTACGAATCCGGCTCATGGCGGCTCTCCCCTCGTGGGCCTTTCCTATTGTTATCGGCTGAGGTCGCTGAAGGTTGAGGTTTTAGCCATGCTCCTCTCTGCTAACCCCATAGGCACGAAGCGCAGAGCGGATCTGGGATTCTTCGGTGGTCTCTGCGGGATAGAACCTGTAGCTGGGAGCGAGGATAGGCTCAACGGCCGTGGGGCTCACCACGAGAACGCTGTGAATCGGAAAGCGCTCCCCGGCCATTTCGAGAAGCGGCTCAGCGCAACGAGAGAAATCCGCAGCTTGTACTTTCACTTCACGTGCAACACCCGTCACCTTGAAGCCTTTTTGCACGAAAATATCGATGAAGCTCAAGCATACCTTCTCATTGACTCGGATATTCCTGGAAGAGGTCGGAGAAGCGATGTTCGCCACCACTACTGTCGTGTCATCCAGGACCGCGAATATCTCCTTGGGGGAAACGTTGGGCTGTCCAGCTTCATCGGAGGTCGCCAGCCAGCAGAGAACGCTGCGCTCTACCGCCTCTCGCACCTCTGTCGTTATCAAATCCGTCACGGCAGTTCCCTTTTTGTTGAACGATGCAACGCTTCGTCCCCTGCAGCTGGCACAGCAAAACTCCCTTTAATCATCGACTTTCTTCAGGTTTTCTAGCGGCACCCAGCCCGGTTCCGTATCGTCAGCTTTCTCACACCATAGCCAGCCATTCAGCTCCCTCTTGCCGACCAGCAACTCTCCTTGCTCTACATTGAGTTCTCTCGCCGTATAGTCATCGAGCGCACGCCCAGTCGAGCCATCCAGAAATTCAATGATCTGGCCAGGCACCCAGCCTGGCTGCTGCCCTGGTGCGCTGCAAAAAAACCAGTTCTCCCAGCCCGCCTTTCCCTCGTATTTTTCGCCAACGGTGAGAAAGGCCCCTTTTTTGAAAGTAATGGGGGCGGGAAATTCGCTCACGTGAGGAGTGATGACGAGATATTCAGAAGTGCTCATATCACCTCCTTGACCCATGGATGGCACTACTATCGGTGCGCTTCGACAGCCAGGCGTGGATCAAGCCGGCCTGGAAGAACTGCACGGGCGGCTCGAAGCCTCCGGCCTCGATGATGGCGGCCACCTTGCTTGGCGGCAGGACGCCGACGTCGTTGGCATAGGCCTTGCGCATGCGCGCTATCCCCTCGGGGGTAATATCCGCCTGCGCCATCATGTTCACCCAGGCGCGCAGTAACACCTCATACTCGGGTGATGCCACATCCGAGGCCAAGTCAGAGCTGGCGAGAAGACTACCCGGCTTGAGTCGGCGGGCTATTTGGTGGAAGAAGTCAGAACGCGCCTGCTGGTCGAGAATGAACTGCGACACCAGCAAGCAGGTGGAAGCATCGAATACCTGGGCATCAGGCAGTGACTCCAGATAACCCTCGTGAAATATACAGCGCCCCGAGAAGCCCTCCGTTTCTGCCTGTTCCCGGCAGATATCCAGCATCGCACCAGAGGGCTCTACGGCGGTGAACTTCCAAGTCGGATTGTTACGGGCAAGGTGTGACAGCTCCGCTCCCGTTCCTACCCCGACACAAAGGACGTGTGCACCTTCGGGTAGCTCGGCAAAGGCCGCATCCAGCAACATGTGCAGGCAACTCCGTATCGGCAATGTCTTCGCCCACTGCGCGTCGTAGCTGGCAGCCTGCTGATCGAACAATGCCTTGATTTCGTCTTGGTTCATCGCTTTCCCTGCTTTTTTGCTTTCTCAAGAAGGCCACACACTGCTGCCTAGCATCAGTTGTCCACTGCGATATACCACTTGGGCTTCATGCGTCCGAAGTCCCGGCGAACATTGGATTTCAAGCCTTTCTTGGAATCAAGCACGATCGCATTGCCCCCGTCCCTGACAAAAACGACCCAGTGCCAGAATGGCCTTCCCCGCTCCACCCTCCATTTAATCGCCAGAAGCGCCTTGTCTGGAAGCCGCTCCCAAGCCTCAAAAGGGATTTTCTTTGGGCCGACTGAAACATTGAGTTCGCGCAGAAGCCTGCGAACATGCTCGGTACTCGACCATAATGTCGGATCCTCGGCATAAATACCCAGAGAGTTAGCTTTCCTCTTGGCCTCGGCGTATGTGATGCCGGCGATGGCAGCGCTCGCGGCAATACCGCAGCCGGATATCTCTTCTTGTATGATCGGTTTCATGCACTTTTCCATCGCGCTTAGGCTATCTTCCACTGCTACTATTGCATTCACCTAACATGGGAAGAACAAAAGGAAGGAGACACGGGCTCATGGCACACCGCTTCGATGTTGTGCCCATCCGGACCGATGACGAAGGCAGCATAGTAATTCGCATGATAGTTCGGACGCAGACCAGGAGCACCGTTATCCTTGCCTCCGGCCTTCAAGGCCGCATGATAGAAGTCATCGACCTGCTGTCGAGTGCCAGCATGGAACGCGATATGAAGAGGGGCAGGTTTCTCCTTGGCCTGGTACAGGCACAGCGAGGCGTCTCCCTTACCGCAGAGTTCGATGCCGTATGACGGCTCACCTTCCGCACCTCCTGTTACCCCAAGCGGCTCGAGAGCTTTAAGGAAGAAGGCCTTGCTCGCTACATAGTCGCTGACACCAAACTTGACGTGGTCAAACATGAGGGCTCCTGATGTGCCTGACTGCACATAAACACATTAGAACACTCGTTATTATTCTGCCGACGAAAAAGGGCAGCCAACGCGGCTGCCCTTTTGGTCCCTGATTTCCACCCGCTCAGTAGAACAGCCGCCGCAGCGCTTCACCCGGCTCCTGCTCGCGCATGAAGGCCTCGCCGACCAGGAAGCCATGCACGTCGTGCTCGCGCATGCGCAGCACGTCGGCCTGGGTGTGAATGCCGGACTCCGTGACCACGGTGACCCCGGCGGGAATGCGCGGCAGCAGCTCCAGCGTGGTTTCCAGGCGAGTCTCGAAGGTATGCAGGTTACGGTTGTTGATGCCCACCAGGCCGATGCCGAGCTTGAGCGCGCGCTCGAGTTCCAGGGCGTCGTGCACCTCGACCAGCACGTCCATACCCAGCGCCGTAGACTGCTGGTAGAGGTCGGTCATCTGGGCATCTTCCAGCGCGGCAACGATCAGCAGGATGCAGTCGGCTCCGATGGCGCGCGCCTCGCTGACCTGATAGCCATGCACGATGAAGTCCTTGCGGATTACTGGCAGCTCGCACGCCTCACGCGCAGCGATGAGGAAGTCCTCATGGCCCTGGAAGAAGTCGGCGTCGGTCAGCACCGAGAGACAGGCAGCACCGCCGGCAGCATAGCTCGCCGCAATCTCGGCCGGCTGGAAGTTCTCACGGATCACGCCCTTGGAGGGCGAGGCCTTCTTGATCTCTGCGATCACTGCCGGATCACCCTCGGCGATGTTCTGATCGAGAGCCGCGATGAAACCGCGGGGAGCGCTCTGCCGCTCGGCCAAGGTCAGCAGCTCGGCTTCGGACACGGCGCGGCTGCGCTCTGCCACTTCCTCGTCCTTGCGGGCCAGGATGCGGGTGAGAATGGTCGGGGCGTCCTTGGTTGGGCTCATGGTGCTGTCTCGGTACGGGCGGCGCTGGCCGCGGTTGAAGCCGGTGAGCGACCCATATTACCTACCTGCGGTTCGACATGGAACGCGAGGCTACCCAAAGTCGGCGTATCGCCCGCCTCTCTCCGGCTCGAAGCGTCAGGATACATGACGCCAGCCAGTGGCCCATGCAAGAATTCGCCCATGGACAGCTCCTCTTCTTTGATCGACCCTTTTGTCGGCCCTTTCACCAGCGACTGGCCCTGGGCCTCGTCCCTTCCGGGTGCTCGCCTGGTGGCGGCACGTTTCGATCCAGACCGCTTCGATGAGCCGAACGTTGGGCCCCTTCCCTTTGAACGGGGTAGCATCGCGCTCCCGCCCCGCTTGCATGGCGCCATTGCCAAACGGCGGGCGGAATACGTTGCCGGGCGGCTGTGCGCACGCCGTGCCCTGCGCCTGCTGGATGGCAGGGACGCAACCCCAAGCATGAACGAGGATCGCTCACCATGCTGGCCCGCAGGCTGTGTGGGCGCCATCACTCACAGCGACGGCTGGGCAGCGGCACTGGTCGCCCATCGCCAGACCTATCAGGGTGTCGGTCTCGATGCCGAGCGGTTGCTGAACGAGGAGCAGGCCCGCCGGCTCGCAACAAGGGTACTGACCGCCGAAGAGATCGTCCGCATGCGAGCGCTGCCGCCGTCGAGCGTGGGGCTGATGGTCAGCACCACCTTCTCCCTCAAGGAGAGCCTGTTCAAGGCGCTCTACCCACTGGTGGGCCGCATGTTCCACTTTCCCGCCGCTGAACTCATGGCCTGGCATGGCATCGGCCCCGTTCGCCTGCGTCTGCTGGAAGACCTGGGCAACGGCTGGACAGTCGGCCGCGAGGTCACCGGCATGGTCTGCCTGCTTGAAGACAGAGTCCTGAGTCTGGTGGCTCTACCAGCTTCAGCGGCTGACAGAGACTGACCCCTTATTGCCGCCAATATGAGACATATTGTCATTTGCACTTTCACGGCATACGATAACAATTATCGTATACACATGGAGTGTAGGGCCAATGCCCTCAGCCGCACCACGCAGGCCACATATCCTGGTAGTCGAGGACGACCGAACGCTGAGCGGGCAGATCGCCAGCCTCCTGGAGAGCAAGGGATACCGGACCTGCCAATGCTATGAGGGGGAAGTCGCACTGCTCTCCGCCCTTGGCCAACACTTCGACCTGATACTACTGGACGTCTTGCTGCCAAAGCTGAATGGCTTTGACGTGCTCGACAGGCTGCGCAAGACGCGCCAGACGCCCGTCATGATGCTCACCGCCTGCGGCGCAGAAGAAGAACGCATCCTTGGCTACCGTCGTGGCGCCGACGATTACGTGCCCAAGCCATTTGGCTTCACCGAACTCATGTTGCGTATCGACGCCCTGCTCCGACGTACCCTGGGCAATACCGATCAGCGTGGCGACCCCAACGAGCTAACGCTGGGCTCGCTCAAGCTCGACCGAGGCAACCTGGACGTTCGTCACAATGGTGTTCCCATCGCTCTGACTCCCATCCAGTTCCGTCTACTCTGGTCACTGGCGCTCTACCAGGGCGAGGTGCTGAGCAAACCCTATCTGTACCAGTTGGTGCTGGAGCGCGAGTTTAGCCGCTACGACCGCAGTCTCGACATGCATCTGAGCCGGGTACGTCGCAAACTGACCATGGCGGGAATGGCCGCCGACCGCCTGCAGACGGTGCACGGCAAGGGATACTGCTTCCTGTGACTAGGCGCCTGTTCTGGAAGCTGTGCGGGCCCCTGGCGCTTGGTACTCTGGTTCTGGTCTGGGTGGTCACTTTCCTGGGCGACGAAACCGAGCAGAAGATGAGTTTCATCGCCGCGCAGCATCAGCAAACCTTGAAACATTGGGGCACCACAGCCGAGCAGCTCTACTATGCCGGCGACGAGCAGGCTCTGGCCGACTGGCTCGCGGAGCTACAGGCCCGCGAGAACACCTGGGCCGCCGTGGTGCGCTCCGATGTCCAGCCTTTGGCGGGAAGTACTCTGTCGGCACAGTTCCAGGAGGGGTTTCGATTGGGGCGCAACGTGGAGTGGAAGATTCACCTCTACTTCACAGAGAACCCGATCATGGATCTCACGTTCGCCGATGGCCACACTCATTTTCTGGTGACCCTGCCTCAGCGCATGCGCCCCGGCACCTACCTGCCCGAGGTCAAGCTGCTACTCAAGGTAGCCTTGCCGCTCGCCGTGCTGATGCTGCTCGCATCGGTGATCTATCACTACTTGATGGGGCCATTACGTCAGTTGGAGTTGGCCACTCGGGCCTTCAGCGAAGGCAACCTGGGAGTTCGGGTACGCCCTCTGCTCGGTAACCGCAGCGACGAACTCACCGCTCTGGCCGAAACCTTCGACCGCATGGCCGAGCGTACCGGCGACCTCATCCTCACCCAGCGCCAGCTGATCGCCGACCTCTCCCATGAACTGCGCACTCCGCTGACCCGAATCGACATGGCGGTAAGCTGCGCGGAGGAGGGCATCGATACGCAAGACTTCCTGCCTCGCATCCGCCGTGAATGTCGTGTGATGCGCAGCTTGGTGGAAGATGCCCTTACGCTAGCTTGGCTGGAAAACGAGCAGCCAAGTCTCGATCACGACAACCTGGACCTCACCGACCTACTCGACAGCATCATCGAAGATGCCCGGTATGAATATCCGGCGCACGTCATCGAAAGCTCGCTGCCCGACCAGGCGGAGATCAGCGGCAGCAGCCAGCGGGCCCTGGCACAGGCAATCGAGAACGTGATCCGCAATGCCTGCCTCTATACCCCAGGTGGCGGTCACGTCCGGGTGACGCTGCAGCCAGACGGCGACGGCTACCGGCTCACTATCGACGATGAGGGACCTGGCGTGGCCGACGACCAATTGGAGCTGATTTTCACGCCCTTCTACCGCACCGTTCAGGCCCGTGACGACCGGCCGGATGGCCACGGCCTGGGCTTGGCCCTGGCGCGCCGACAGATCGAAGCGGCGGGCGGTTGGATTCGCGCCGCGAACCGCAGCGGGGGTGGTCTGAGAATGACGCTCTGGTTTCCTGAAGCCCGCTCGAGGCGGGCATGAGGTACAGGAGGTAACAATTGTAAAAGCAATTCACTTTTCATAGCGGCTAACAAAGAATGCGCTCCAAATAAGAATACTTATCACTCAAAGGAGCTCGGATCATTCTATGATATCTCTATCTACCCGCGGCAACGCCTGGCCGCTCAATCCCTTGTGGCTGGCTATTGCTCTTGTCAGCGCCAGTCCCGCCGTACTGGCCCAAAACGGTCCTCAACAGCTCGACACTCTGCAGATCACCGGGGAACGTGTCAGCGAGAGCGGCCAGAGCGTCAGCGCAGAGGCGCTCGAGCGTCGCCAAGCTTCCGAGCTGCAGGATATCTTTGCCGACATGCCCGACGTCGCCGTAGGGGGCGGGGCGCCGGCCGCTCAAAAGGTCTACGTGCGTGGGCTGGAAGACACCATGCTCAACGTTACCGTGGACGGAGCCACTCAGTCCGGGTATCTGTTCCATCACCAGGGCCGCCTGGTGGTCGAGCCGGAGCTGCTCAAGCAGGTCGATATCGTCGCCGGCGCCGGGGAGGCGACCAACGGTCCCGGCGCGCTGGGTGGCGCCATTCGCTTCGTGACCAAGGACCCTGAGGATCTGCTGCGTCCAGGCCAGAGCTTCGGCGCACTGCTGAAAGGTGGCTATTTCAGCAACACCGATGGCTACCGGGCCTCCGCTTCGCTCTACGGCAGACTCACCGATAACTGGAGCGGCCTGGCCACGCTGACCCAGACCGATCACGGCGACTACAAGGATGCCGACGGCAACACTCAGCCCTACACGGGCAGCGAGAGGTTCACCGGCTTCGCCAAGCTGGTGGGGCAGCTCACCGATGAGCAGCGGCTCCGGTTGAGCTACGAGCGCAGCGAGGACGAAGCCTATCGCCTGCATCGCCCCCACTGGGTTCCCAGCGCACGCAACGCCCCCATCGACCAGGAAGTGGTGCGCGAGACGGTGACCGGGAACTACGGCTTCACCTCGAGCAAAAATGACTGGCTCGATCTGGACCTGACGCTATATCACACCGAGGCATCTCTGGAGCACATTAATGGCCCCTTCGGCGACTATATCGGCGCCATGCAGAGTCACGGCGGCGACCTGCGCAACCACAGCCAGGTCGGCGACCTCACCCTGACTTACGGTGTCGACTACCGCAAGGACGAGGCCCGCCTGCGCAGCCCTCTGTACGGTACCGACCGCGAAGAAGGTAGCGTGGTAGGCCTTTACCTGCAGAACCACTATCAGTTGACCGAGCGCCTGCGGCTCAGTGCCGGTGCGCGTCATGATTGGTTCGAGCTGGACGAGCACCTGACCGGCAACTCCTTCAGCGAATCCGGCTGGAGCCCCAACCTGGGCCTGCGCTTCGACGCCACCGATCAGCTGACCTTGCATGGCGGCTGGGCGCGCGCCATTCGTGGCACCCAGGTCAAGGAGCTGTTCGTGCTCGACTATTATCGCAATGCGGAGGATCGCAAGGAAGAAGTCGCCGAGAACGTCGAGCTGGGCGCCACCTATCGCTACGGCAACCTCTATCTGGCGGCGGAAGTGTTCGAGACGCGCATCGACGACGTGGTGGGTCAGGTCACGCCTGCCGTACTTGGCAATCTGGGCGAGCTCAAGACCCGTGGCGTCAACGCCCGGATCGGCTACGACTGGGATCGCCTGGAGGCCTCGCTCGCCTACAGCCGTGCCAGGCCCGAGCTCGAAGGTGTACCGCTCAGCGACGATGATATGGCCATTGGCACCAGCATCGGCGATACCTGGGTGGCCAACGTGAACTTCCAGGCCACTGACGATATCGATCTCGGCTGGACGGGACGCTTTGCGGAGCGACTGACCAAGGTGGCCGATGGTTACCCAGAGAAGGCCGGCTATGGCGTCAACGACATCTATGCCAGCTGGCATCCGCTGGTCGGTGATCAGTTGACGCTGTCGCTGCGAGTCAACAACGTCTTCGACAAACAGTACTTCGATCACGCCAGCTACGGCGATGCCGGCGACGTTGCTCACGGCCTGCCCGACCCCGGCCGTGATTTCCGCCTCAGCGCCACCTATCGCTTTTGACCCGAATAACGGTGAAGCCATAGCCAGAAACGCATAGCCAAAAACGAGAAGGCCAAAAACGAGAGGGGACGCCGTATGGCGCCCCCTCTGGTGTTTGCTGCGCTTGGCTGGCCGTGGCTGCGCTGCAGGTCACGGCTCAGGAAACCAGCACGCGGGTGAAGTCGGCCAGCTCCTTCATCTTTTCCAGCGGCAGCTTGGAGGCCTGGGCGTCCTGAGCCATCATCACGCCTTCCTTCAACGTATCGGCGATACCGGCACAGTAGAGGGCCGCTCCGGCGTTGAGAGAGACGATGTCGGCTGCCGGCCCCTCGCCCACCAGCGCCTCACGCACAAGCCGCAAGCTGTCTTCGGCGCTGACCACCTTCAAGGGGCTCAGTGCCTGCCGCTCGATGCCGAAGTCCTCGGGCGTGACGGTGTAACGACGAATCTCGCCGTCCTTGAGCTCGGCGACCTGGGTCGGCGCAGCCAGGGAGATCTCGTCGAGTCCGTCCTCGGCGTGAACCACCATGACGTGGCGGCTGCCGAGCTGACGCAGCACTTCGGCCATCAGCGGCACCAGCTCGGCGGAATAGACCCCCAGCACCTGGTTCGGCGCACCGGCGGGGTTGGTCAACGGCCCGAGAATGTTGAACAGGGTACGCACTCCCATCTCGCGCCGCGGGCCAATGGCAAAGCGCATGGCGGGATGATGGTTGGGGGCGAACATGAAGCCTACACCGACGTGCTCGATGCAGCGCGCCACCTGCTCCGGCCGGAGGTCGAGATGAATGCCCGCCATGTCGAACAGATCGGCGCTGCCCGAAGAGGATGAAACGCTGCGATTGCCGTGCTTGGCCACCTGGGCGCCGGCAGCCGCAGCAACGAAGCTGGAAGCGGTCGAGACGTTGAACAGGTTGGCGCCGTCGCCGCCGGTACCGACGATGTCCACCACGTTCTCGCTGCGCTGAAGGTGGACACGCTTCATCAGCTCGCGCATCACCTGGGCAGCGGCACCGATCTCCTCGGCCGTCTCCCCCTTCATCGCCAGACCGACCAGAAAACCGCCGATCTGCGCATCGCTGGCCTCGCCGGTCATGATCTGCTGCATGACGGCATGGGTCTGGTCGAAACTAAGGTTTTCACGGCGCATCACCGCGGCAATGGCGTCTCGCATCTGCATGGGCAGGCACTCCTCTATACGGGCGGCTCAGCGGCGCTTGAGAAAATTGGCCAGCAGCTCATGCCCCTGACGCGTCAGAATCGACTCCGGGTGGAACTGCACGCCTTCGATATCCAGCTCACGGTGACGCAGCCCCATGATCAGACCGGGGGTCACGTCGTCATCGTCGGTCCAGGAGGTCACCTCGAGGCACTCGGGCAGCGTGTCGGCTTCCACGACCAGTGAGTGGTAGCGTGTGACCTCCAGCGGATCCTCGAGGCCGGCGAAGACACCAAGACCATTATGGCGGATGCGTGAGGTCTTGCCGTGCATCACCTGCGGGGCGCGTACCACCTTGCCACCGTAGACCTGACCGATCGCCTGATGGCCGAGGCAGATGCCGAGGATCGGCAAACGACCGGCGAAGTGTTGAATGGCAGCCAGCGAGATGCCCGCCTCGTTGGGGGTGCAAGGACCGGGCGAGATCACCAGATGGCTCGGCGCCAGCGCTTCCATCTGCTCCAGGGTGATGGCGTCGTTGCGATAGGTGGCCACCTCGGCACCAAGTTCGCCAAGATACTGCACCACGTTGAAGGTGAAGCTGTCATAGTTGTCTATCATCAGCACGGACATGGCGAGAAGGTCCTGTTCCAGCGAATCTTTTCAATGTTTCGTCGTGCGCGGCCGGCCATGCAGTTCTGCTGCGGACACAAAAAAGCCGCCCGACGGCGGCATTTCGTTCAGTCGTCAGCGCGCCGCCCCTCGCTCAGGAGCGCCACCACTGGATCGAATTCGGCATATAGGCGTTTGCGTTCATGACGCAATAGTGCCGCCCAGGCAGCCGAGCTGTCAACGCAAGATGCCCCCGGCCGGCGCGTTCATCAGCGGCCAGGACAGTCGCGGCTGGCCAGCGTACCTCCCAGTCTCTATCATCGGGCAGTGCGCTACCGCGAAAAGGAGATTGACGATGCGCTTTACCCGCCGTGCCTGTATCTGGCTGACCCTGCCTCTAGCCGCCATGGTCGGCAGCGTTACGGCAGCGGCAGCCAATCCCAAAGTGGTCGCCAGCTTCTCGATTCTTGGCGACCTGGTCAACAAAGTCGGCGGTAACGATATCGAACTGGTGGTGCTAACCCCGGTAGGGGCCGAAGTCCATGAGTGGGAGCTGACACCCAACAATTTCATTGCCCTGGAGGATGCCGACCTCGTCTTCTACAACGGCTACCAGCTCGAGCAGTGGATGCGCCAGGTTTACGCCACGGTGGGCAACCGGGCACCGCTGGTGCCGGTGGCGGAAGCCACGGAATACCCGACTCAACCCATCGTCACGGGTGAATACACCGGCGAGCCCGACCCGCACCTGTGGATGGACCCGCGCGCCGTGGCAGCCTACATGAAGGTGATTGCCGACCAGCTCAGCGAGCTCCACCCCGAGGCCGCCGACAACTTCCAGGCGCGCGCCGCCGCTGCCAGGGAAACCCTCGCTCGACTACACGAAGAGATCGGCGAGATACTCGCGCCGATTCCCGAGGAGCAACGCTTGCTGATCACCACGGAAGCGGCTTTCGTCTATTTCGCCGATGCCTACGGCTTTCGTCATGACGGCGTGTGGGGCAGCAATGCCGAAACCGAGGGCTCGCCCCAGCAGGTCATGCGCATCGTCGACTTGATCGAGCAGGCCCAGCCAGGCGCCCTGTTCTGGGAAAGCACACTCTCGGACCGCTACATTCGCAGCATCGCCGCCGACACGGAGCTGCCGATTGCCGGCCCGCTGTATGTCGACTCCCTCAGCGAACCCGATGGCGATGCCACCAACTACGTTGCCATGATGCGTCACAACGCCAAGCTGATCCGCACCGCTCTGACGCTGGGCGAAGCCGAAGAGAGCAACGCCGAAGCCGACGCGGTAGAGGGTGAAGAGTCGGCAGAAGGTGAAGATGTGGAAAAGAACGAAGAGGTAGAGCGGGACGACACCGAGGACGCATAAGGCATCTCTCGTCTCAGTTCGCAAACGGCGCCCCTGCTACGAAGGGGCGCCGTTTGCCGTATGGCCAAGCGTAGAGAATTCAAGAAAGTTCTAGCCTAGAGGTTATCCAGGCCCTTCTCGGCCATGGCCACGGCACGGAAGATGGCGCGCCCCTTGTTGAGCGTCTCCTGCCACTCCAGCTCGGGCACGGAATCGGCCACCACGCCGGCCCCGGCCTGCACGTGCAGCTCACCATCCTTGATCACCGCGGTACGAATGGCGATGGCGGTGTCCATGTTGCCGTGCCAGGAGAGATACCCTACCGCGCCGGAATAGATGCCGCGCTTGACCGGCTCCAGCTCGTCGATGATTTCCATGGCGCGGATCTTGGGTGCCCCCGAAAGCGTGCCCGCTGGGAAGGTGGCGCGCAGCACGTCCATGGCGCTGAGGCCCGGCTTCAGGCGTCCGGTGACGTTGGAAACGATGTGCATCACGTGAGAGTAGCGCTCCACTGCCATCTGATCGGTCACCTGCACCGACCCCGTCTCGCTGATGCGCCCCACGTCGTTGCGCCCCAGGTCGATCAGCATGAGGTGTTCGGCGATCTCCTTGGGATCGGCCAGCAGCTCGGCCTCGAGTGCCCGGTCCTCCTCCTCGGTCTTGCCGCGCACCCGGGTGCCGGCGATGGGCCGTACCGTGACCTCGCCCTCCTCCAGCCGGGTGAGAATCTCCGGAGAGGAGCCCACCACATGGTGGTCGTCCAGGTTGAAGAAGAACATGTAGGGCGAGGGGTTGAGGCTGCGCAGCGCGCGGTACAGGTCCAGCGGCGAGGCACGATAGGGAATCGACATGCGCTGCGAAGGGACGCACTGCATGACGTCGCCGGCCAGCACGTACTCCTTGATCTTCTCCACCGCCGCCTTGAAACCGGCCTCGGTGAAGCCCGAGGTGAAGTGTCCCTCTTCCACCGCGCTGCGTCCGGTGCCGGGACTGGCGGCTTGGACACCTGCGCTGCGCAGGCGCCGCTCCAGGCCCTCGAGGCGCGCCACCGCCGTGGCAAAGGCATCCGCAGCGGCGGGGTCGGCATGGGTCCACAGCGTCAGCCGGCCCGAGAGGTTATCGAACACCACCAGCTCGTCGCACACCATCAGCAGGATGTCGGGCACGCCCAGCGGATCGGGTTTCTCCACGCCTCTGAGACGCGGTTCGATGTAGCGAATGGTGTCGTAGCCGAAGTAACCCACCAGACCGCCGTCGAAGCGCGGCTGGTCATCGAGGTTGGGCACCCGGAAACGCCCCTGGAACTCCTCGATCCAGGCCAGCGGATCCTCCACCTCCACACGCTCGATGCATTCGCCCTGGCGTACGTGGCTGACAGTGAAGCCGCGCACTTCGATGCGCTCGTGAGAAGGCAGGCCGATGATCGAGTAGCGTCCCCACTTTTCGCCGCCCTGCACCGATTCCAGCAGGAAGGTCCAGGGCTCGTCGGCCAGCTTGAGATAGGTCGACAGCGGCGTATCGAGATCGGCCAGCACCTCGCGGGTGACCGGAATGCGGTTGTAACCGGCCTCGGCCAGCGCAAGGAAACGTTCGGGAGTCATCATGACGGAGCCCTCGAGATATGACGGTGACGGATGGTGAATCAGGGTGATGCTTCAGCGAGCTTCACCATCGCCAAGCGGCGGGCTGGGCAGAAAATAGCACCGTCGTGTCAGCTGCCCGACGCAGGCAACCACGGGTTAAGGAGTCGTCATGCAGCATCATGCTGTCCATCGAAGCGTTTCCCGCAGGAATAGGCAAACGGAAGGATTCCGAGGTCATTGATAAGGATCGAAAATCACCCTAAACGAGTTCCGCCAGTGAATCAACCAGCGCATAGCGTCGCTGGCGGCCCCGTCATGCGGCGAAAAACTACCAGCCACCGCCGCCACCACCGCCACCACCGCCGCCTGAAAAACCACCTCTGGAGGAGCCGCTGCGGCCGCTCGAAAAGCCTGAGCTGGAGGCGGAGGCGGGCCGCGCTGCCATCATGGCCGACGTGACGCCCGTCGTGATGCCACTCATGCTGGGCGACAGTCGGCCCGGGGTGAAACCGTCCCCGCGATACCAACGAGGCCGGTAGCCCGGCCCGACGTCGCTGATCGCGTGTCGTGTCAAATCGTTCTCGAAACGCTCCGTCCAGGGCTTCTCGACACCGAGCGCCATAGCGTAGGGCAGCATCGCCTCGTAGCGCAACACCGTCATATCCGGCTCGTTCTGGAAGTTGAGTCGCTCCTTCTCTGCGGTCTCCAGATACATCTTGAAGCCCTCGATTTCGTCCATCACCTTGCGCCCTTGCAAGGTATGCGCCCCCATGCAAATACCGAAGACGATACTGATCGCCAAACTCAACAAAAGGGCAATGAAAATCAAATCCATCCCGATCACATAAAATATACCGACCCAGTACTTCAAGTAACTGAATGTCGCCATTGCCACGATGGCACTCACCAGCACGCTAACCACAAGCGGCTTCCGCCTCGCCCATTTCATGACCAGCAACAACAGCAAAAGCGGTATGAAGGTGAGCAGCATGAAGATGAACACACCGAATTCCAACACGTCGAAATAGAACATCTGGAGTATCGACACAGCAATCAGCGCCAAACCGAAGAGCGTATAGCCCAAGTTGCTGGTAAAGAACACCGAACGATTCTCTTTTTGCAGCGCTGATATAAAGCGAGATTTCGTGCGCTGGATAGTCACCCCATGCTTGGCGTCGGTAGTGACCGGACTTTTTTCGCTCAGGAAATCGAAAATGACTCTCTCGCCCGTGGGAAGCGAGTCGGGCACCTTGCCTGTCGTCTCTAGCGTCATTGCCTTCTTGCCCTCCTTGCCGAGGGTCACCAATCCCTTGACGGCCAATGACACCACGGCCGCGGAAAAGGCGGTCCAGCCGTCCTTGTCCCAGCGTCCCTTGCAATAGACAAAGTGAGTCAGCGCCGGAGAAAACCCTTCCGGTGGATAGAAGCGAGGAATGATGATGCCCTTGGCCGGGCCTCGGCCGACTCGATACCAAGCAGAGAAAAAATAGAAGAAGACCACTAGAAGCAGAGCGGCCGACCCGACCACCTCACGGTAGTCCGACAACCAGTAGCGCATCTCCTGAGCGAAGTCAGGGGAACGCAGAGTTCCTTTCTCAAAGGATACCGCAAGCGTCATCCCCTCCCGAACCGCCAACGGTTGCGCCATATCAAAGCGAGCGACGTTATCCTCGAGCCGCTCCATGCGTGCCGCTTTCTCGGTCGCCCCTTGACGTCCGGTAAAGACGCCGAGCTCACGGATCTCGGCACCGGCGGGCAGCGTGACGAGTGCCGATGCCTCGAGAATCGGAAGCGTCCAGAAGTTTCCTGTCGCATTCCAGTAGAGTTCATCATGCTCTTGGAACATCCGAGCCGCCCGATCGATTCGATAGCGGATCTCGTAGGTGTGTGTGCCATGCGGCAGGATAGCACTGGCGCGCCCGATCCGGATACGCTTGCCGGTACTCAACGCATCGACCGTATAGCTTTCATGCTCCCCATTGCGCTTCACTGAGAGCACGTCAAGCGTCTGCCTCACGCGGCCTCTGCCTTCGCCAGTCAGGACAGTAGGAATGTCGCGAAAGATACCACGCTGAATCTGCTGGCCCTCGGCATGGACACGGATCGTCTCGGTAATCTCCACCGAGGAATCGGGCTTTACCGTAATGTCAACCTCGAACCGTTCGATGACCTCTTCCGCCACTACCGGCAGTACCACCATACCGGACAGCATGAGGATAACGATAGCGAGCCATACGGTACTCGCCACCTTGCGCATAGAAACTTTCCTGTTCATGGCAGATATCCCTTGCTCCATTTCCATGCCGCGCCGCTATTGGGCGAAAGCCACTTGCGGCACGCTACGACCTTCGTTATTGAGCTCGAAGTATTGGGCTTTTTCGAATCGAAAACTTCGGGCGACGATATTGGAGGGGAAAGACTCTACCGCCACATTCAGGTTGCGTACCGTGCCGTTGTAATAGCGTCGTGCGTACTGGATGTCGTTTTCCACTGCCTGCAACGCACGCTGGAACTCCAGAAACGTGGTATCTGCCTTGAGGTCCGGGTAGGCTTCCGCCACCAGAAGCAGCCGTCCCAGCGCCCCAGAGAGTTGATTCTCTGCCTCACCACGCTGCACCAGAGATCCCTTGTCTTGCGCCACCAGCACTGCCTGTCGGGCAACAGTCACCGCATGCAACGTTTCGCGCTCGTGTCGCATGTAAGCCTTGACGGTTTCCAGCAGACTGGGAATTAGATCGGCCCGGCGCTTCAATTGCACATCGATTCCGGACCAGCCCTCCTTGCTCAATTGCCGATACCTGACCAAGCTATTGTAGAGATGAATGAAATAAACGATGAGCGCCACAAACAGCGCCAACCCTGCCCACCCCATGCTCGCTCCTTCCCTGCAACGTCGCCTGTAGGCGAAGCAGTATTAGTCATGTCTCGATAACGTATTATGCCGCGTTTGATGTCGATTGCACCATGCAAGGTGCGGAAGAAGACTTCTGTAAAATTCTGCGTCCTGATTCTTCTCTTTATGCCGCCAGCGTCAAACGAGTTCCGCCAGTGAATCAACCAGCGCATCCGGGCGGCTATCGTGCACCGGTTCGCCATGGTTGTAACCATAGGGCACGGCCAGGGTGCGGAAGCCGGCAGCCTGACCGGCGGCAACGTCGTGACGGGAGTCGCCCACCATCAGACAGGCCGAGGGCGGCAGGCCGAATTGCGCCGCCACGTGCAGCAGCGGTGCCGGGTCGGGCTTCTTCTGCGGCAGGCTGTCGCCACCCAGGCATAGCGCGAAGTGAGCTTCGAGCCCGAACTGCGCCAAGATCGGGCGGATGAACGCGAACGGCTTGTTGGTGACCAGCGTCAGGATCCTGTCGTCACTCCGCAGGGCATCCATCGCTTCGCGCACGCCGGGATAGAGCCGCGTGCGTGAGCCGGGGTCGCGCCCGTAGTGTGCGAGAAAGGCCTCGTGAGCCCGCGCCAGCAGCACCTCGTCGGGGGACGCGTGCCGGGCGAAGGTCAGTGCCCGCTCCATCAACTTCAGCGAGCCGTTGCCCACCCAGTCGCGCACCCGCGCCTCACCGGCGGTGGACAGCCCGCACTCGGCCAGACTGGCATCCACGGCCACCGCCAGATCGGGCACGGAGTCCACCAGGGTGCCGTCCAGGTCGAAGCTGATCAGGCGGATGTCGTTCAGGATGGGGTGCATGGCAACTCCTCTTGGCCCTGCCGGTCTTGCAACCAGCTTCTCTTGCGCGCTGCCGAGAGACGCTTGATCTCGGCCTCGAGGCGTAGCGCTTCGCCGCGGCTGCCCACCGGCTCATGATGCACCAGTGCCAGCGGCCCGCGCCCGCGCAAGGCCTTGGCGCCCCGCCCGGCCTCATGCTGCGCCAGGCGCCGCTCGACGTCGGTGGTGATGCCGGTGTAGAGCATCCCCTGCCGGGTTTCGACCATATAGAGGTACCACGTAACGGGCAACGGATCGTTCATCGCGCGCTGGCTATACCGTCGCCAACTGCTCGCGGAAGGCGCGGATGACGCTGTCATAACGGTTGGGGTCGCCATCGCGGCCAGCACCGAAGACAGCCGAACCGGCAACGAAGGTATCGGCACCGGCACGGGCGATCTCGGCGATGTTGTCGACCTTCACCCCGCCGTCGATCTCGAGGCGAATGTCGCGGCCCGAGGCATCGATGCGACGGCGCGCCTCGCGCAGCTTGTCCAGCGTGCCCGGGATGAAGGCCTGCCCGCCGAAGCCGGGGTTGACGCTCATCAGCAGGATCATGTCGACCTTGTCCATTACGTAATCGAGGTAGGACAGGGGCGTTGCCGGGTTGAACACCAGGCCGGCCTTGCAGCCGCCGCTGCGGATCAGCTGCAGCGAGCGGTCGATATGCTCGGATGCCTCCGGGTGGAAGGTGATGTAGCTTGCCCCGGCATCGATGAAGTCGCCGATCAGGCGATCCACCGGCTTGACCATCAGGTGGGCGTCGATGGGGGCGGTGACGCCGTGCTTGCGCAGCGCCTCGCACACCATGGGGCCGATGGTCAGATTGGGCACGTAATGGTTGTCCATCACATCGAAGTGGACGATGTCCGCCCCGGCGGCCAGGACCCGGTCGACTTCCTCGCCCAGCCGGGCGAAATCGGCGGAGAGGATGGAGGGGGCAATCAGGAAGTCGCGGTTCATGTCGCTCATGGGAATAACAGCCATCGCACGGGAAAGAGGCGTCATATTAACAGACTGCCCCGACCGCCGGGCACCCGACAGGCACCGCCAATGAAGCTTATAGAAAAATAGAATAAAAACACGGATTGTAATTCCACTTAGTCGGCCATACTCTTGCTACCAAGTTCCCTTTGCCGGAGACGTCCCATGCGACTTCCCTCTCTTCGCCGCACCCTGATCGCCGCTGCCCTGGGTCTTGGCCTGGCAGCGCCAGCGGTGGCTGCCGAGCGCGAGATCCTCAACTCCTCCTACGACATCGCCCGCGAGCTGTTCGCCGCGATCAACCCTGAGTTCCGCGACCACTGGCAGGCGGAGCACGGTGAGCAGATCGGCATTCAGCAGTCCCATGGCGGCTCCTCGGCTCAGGCCCGTGCCATTCTGCAGGGTCTGCGTGCCGACGTGGTGACCTACAACCAGGTGACCGACGTGCAGGTGCTGGCCGATGCCGGCCTGGTGGCCGAGGACTGGCAGGAGCAGTTGCCCAACAACGCCTCGCCCTACTACTCCACCACCGCCTTCCTGGTGCGCAAGGACAACCCCAAGGGCATCGAGAGCTGGGACGATCTGGTGCGTGAAGACGTGCGCATGGTCTTCCCCAATCCCAAGACCTCCGGTAACGGCCGCTACACCTACCTGGCCGCCTGGGGCTTCGCTCAGCAGCAGTTCGACGGCGATGAAGAGCAGATCCACGACTTCATGCGCACCTTCCTGCGCAACGTGGCAGTGTTCGACACCGGCGGTCGCGGCGCCACCACCAGCTTCATCGAGCGTGGTCTGGGCGACGTGCTGATCAGCTTCGAGTCCGAGGTCAACAACATTCGCCAGGAGTACGGCGAGGACGACTACGAAGTGATCGTGCCGCCGGTCAGCATCCTGGCCGAGTTCCCGGTGGCGGTGGTCGAGCCCAACGCCGAGCGTAACGGCAATCTCGACCTGGCCAAAGCCTATGTGGAGTACCTCTACAGCGAAGAGGCCCAGCGTCAGTTGGCCGGCTTCAACTATCGCGTGCATCACGAGACGGTCGTCGAAGAGTTCGCCGATCACTTCCCCGAGACCGAGTTGCTGCTGGTAGAAGACATTGCCGGCAGCTGGGAAGAAGCGATGGAAACCCATTTCGGTAGCGGCGGGTTGCTCGACCAGCTGCAACGCCGCCGCTGATAGCGACGGCGCCTGACATGCCCGACGCAAGCGAGACACGATGAGTAGTCGTTCCTTCGCCATCGGCCTCGGCAGCACCCCCAAGCGGGTGCTGCCGGGCTTCGGTTTGTCGCTCGGCATCAGCCTGACCTTCGTCTCGCTGATGCTGTTGCTGCCCATGACCGGCCTGTTCGGCCAGTTGGCGGGGCTCAGCCTGGCCGAGTACTGGGCCATCATCACCAACGAGCGGGTGGTGGCAAGCTACGTGGTGACCATTGGAGCCGCCGCCGTGGCAGCCATCGTCAACGCCGCCTTCGGCCTGCTGCTGGCCTGGGTACTGGTGCGCTACACCTTCCCCGGCAAGCGCCTGCTCGATGCACTGATGGACCTGCCCTTCGCCCTGCCCACCGCCGTGGCCGGCATCACCCTGGCCACGCTCTACTCCAGCAACGGCTGGATGGGGCAACTGCTCGAACCACTCGGGCTGCAGGTGGCCTACACCTGGGTGGGCATCGCCCTGGCCATGTCCTTCACCAGCATCCCCTTCGTGGTGCGCACGGTGCAGCCGGTGCTGGAGGACATGCCCCACGAGATGGACGAGGCCGCGCTTACCCTCGGCGCCTCGGACTTCACCGGCTTTCGCCGCGTGATCCTGCCGCACCTGTGGCCGGCCCTGGTGACCGGTACCGGGCTTGCCTTCGTGCGCTCGCTGGGTGAATTCGGCGCGATCATCTTCATCGCCGGCAACATGCCCTACGAGACCGAGATCACCGCGCTGATGATCTTCGTGCGCCTGCAGGAGTACGACTACGCCGGCGCCTCGGCCATCGCCTCGGTGGTGCTGCTCGTCTCGCTGGCCCTGCTGCTCGCCATCAACATCTGGCAGGGCCGCTTCATCAAGCGCCTGCATGGAGGACACGGCTGATGCAACGAATCGGAGATGGCGTCGCCGTTAGGCGCCTGCTGATCGGCGCCGCCGTAGTGCTGGCGGCGCTGTTCCTGCTGCTGCCGCTGGTGGCGATCTTCGCCCAGGCCTTCGCCCGGGGCATCGACGTGTTCTGGGCCAACGTCACCAACCACTACACCCTGGCGGCGATCCAGCTGACCCTGTTCATCGCCGTGCTGACGATTCCGGTGTGCCTGGTGTTCGGCGTGGCGCTGGCCTGGCTGGTGACCCGCTTCCGCTTCCCGGGGCGGCGCATCCTGCAGACCCTGATCGACATTCCCTTCGCCGTCTCCCCGGTGGTGGCGGGGCTGGTCTACCTGCTGCTCTACGGCCGCACCGGCTGGCTGGGCAGCTGGCTGGACGGCCACGACATCCAGTTGATGTTCGCCTGGCCCGGCATCCTGCTGGTGACCATCTTCGTCACCTGCCCGTTCGTTGCCCGCGAGCTGATCCCGCTGATGCAGGCCCAGGGCTCCCGCGAGGAAGAGGCCGCCGTGACCCTGGGCGCCCCGGGCTGGACGATCTTCCGCCGGGTCACGCTGCCCAACATCCGCTGGGCGCTGCTCTACGGCGTGATCCTGACCAACGCCCGGGCGGTCGGCGAGTTCGGCGCCGTCTCCGTGGTCTCCGGCGCCATCCGCGGCCAGACCAACACCCTGCCGCTGCACCTGGAGCAGCTCTATCAGGACTACAATACCGTGGGCGCCTTTGCCAGCGCATCGCTGCTGGCATTGATTGCCCTGCTCACGCTGGTCGCCAAGGCCGGCCTGGAATGGCGCGCTGCGCGCCGGGAGGTTCACTCATGAGCATCCGCCTTCACGAGATCGGCAAGCACTTCGGCAGAACCCAGGCGCTGGAGCCGATCGATCTGGACATCGCCGAAGGCGAGCTGGTCGGCCTGCTGGGTCCGTCCGGTTCCGGCAAGACCACTCTGTTGCGCATCATTGCCGGACTGGAGACGGCAGACAACGTCACCGGCGCCCGCATTCTGTTCGGCGAGCGCGACGTGACCCACCTGCACGTGCGCGACCGGAGAATTGGCTTCGTCTTTCAGCACTACGCGCTGTTCCGGCACATGACGGTGTTCGACAACGTGGCCTTCGGTCTCACGGTGATGCCGCGCAAGAGCCGTCCTTCGAGCGGCGAGATCCGCAGCCGGGTGCATCGCCTGCTGGAGATGGTCAAGCTCGAGCACATGGCCCACCGCTACCCCGCCCAGCTCTCCGGCGGTCAGCAGCAGCGGGTCTCGCTGGCGCGCGCCCTGGCACTGCGCCCTGACGTGCTGCTGCTCGACGAACCCTTCGGCGCGCTGGATGCCAAAGTGCGCCAGGAGCTGCGCCGCTGGCTGCGCCACCTGCACGACGAGCTCAACTTCACCAGCCTGTTCGTCACCCACGACCAGGAGGAGGCGCTGGAGCTCTCCGATCGCGTGGTGGTGATGAGCAACGGTCGCATCGAGCAGATCGACACCCCCGACGAACTCTATCGTCATCCAGCCAATCGCTTCGTGTTCGAGTTCCTGGGCGACGTCAATCACCTCGAAGGCACGGTGCGCGACGGTGTGCTGACCTGCGGTGACGCCAGTCTGGCCGTGGACCTCGAGGATGGTCCCGAAGAGCTGCTGCTGCGCCCCCACGAGCTGGAACTCGCACCCAGCGCTACGCAGCACGCCCACCTGCCGGTGTGCGTGACCGCTATCTCGCCGGTGGGAGCCGAAGTGCGTGTGGAGCTGGAGGCGGACTGGCTGGGCGAACCCTGGCTGGCCACGGTGAGCCACGCCGATTACGAAAGGCTCCATCTCACCCGCGGCACGCGTCTGTACGCCATTCCCCGGCGCTGGCATCGATTTCCCGATGAGCGCACCCAGCAGACCGCCCCCACCCCCGAAACGGTGAGCTGAGGGGCATCAGTCGGCCTCGCTTGGCGTCCGCGACCAGACCATGAGCGTCTCCTTCTCACCGCTGAGCGGCTCCGTGCGCTCCTCGAGAATCTTGAAGCCCAGGCGGTGATAGAAGGAGACGGCACGCACGTTACGTGAATAGACGCACAGGGTAATCCGCTCCCGCTTGCTCATGGCATGGGCCATCAGGTGGGTGCCGTGACCGAAGCTCTGCAGCTCAGGATCGATGAACAGCGCCTCAAGGTGTTCGTCGTTGAGTGCGGCAAATCCCACGGCGCGCCCGGCGGCCTCGAGCACGTAGGTCTCCGCACCGGGCAGGTAGAGGTTCGCCATGTCTTCGGCGCGTTCGCGCCAGAACCCGGCGGGGATGAAGTCATGGGCCAGCAGCGAGGCACGCAGCCAGATGTCGACGAGCTGCGGAATGTCCTCGGTCGTGGCAGGGCGTATCATGCAGTATCTTCCTCTCCTGAGAGGCGAAAAGCTCGATCTTCGTCGAGTGAAAAACAGAGTGTAACCGTAATGCCTACGCCTGGCGCAACGCTGTTGCCCGCAACGCGCTGGCGATATACTGCGCAAGTGACTGAAGCGAGCACTCTTATACGCTTCACGCACGGCCAAGCTCGGGCCACCCCCTGGCCCCGCAAGACGAATCCGGGAGCGAGAATGAATCGACGTAATGCCTTGTGTGCCGCAGCCGTTCTGTTGGCCACCGCCCTGCTGACCGGCTGCGCCAGCCCCCATTACCTCCAGTTGAACCCACAGCGCAGCACCGCCGTTCCCCAGACAGGCAGCGGCCAGGCCGTAACGGTAGCCGCCGTGGACGAGCGCGACAGCGATGTGATCGGCACTCGCACCGGCAGCGCCATGTCTACGGCAGTGATTACCGTCAGCGCCCACGAGCTGATACCGAACCTGCAGCGCGAGGCAGAGCGGGCCGTTCGCGACATGGGCTTTTCACCGACCAGCGAGCCGGGTAGCGGTCGCCCGGGCCTGACGGTCACGATGCTGCACCTCGGCTACGAGCGTGGCGAGAACCGCCCGGTCATCGATGAAGCACGGATGGAAGCGGTACTCGAGGTCAAAGTGACCAACCAGGGCACCACCTACACCGGCACCTACACCGCTCGCCGCACCCAGAGCTACGCGGTGCGTCCGGGGCGTGACGCCAACCGCCGCATGCTCAACGACCTGATCGGCGACGCTCTGGATCGCGCCTTCAGCGATCCGGAGCTGGCCCAGCTGCTGGCCCGCTGAGCCTCTTGGCCTCAGGCCACATCATGCCCAGCCGCACCATGCGAAAGGGCCGCCCACCGGACGGCCCTTTGACGTTTGATACCACCCACGATTGCCACTCAAGTCAAAGGCCCGCGCCGGGTGAGCGCCCACACGCTCTCGCGAAACCCACTGCCCGCTTCCGGCTCGCCATCTTCCAGGTGAGCGACCTGAAAATTGGGCTCGAACAGTTCGCGAACCTCATCGGCCGGCACGTGATAGGGCGGACCGGCGCTTTCGTCTCCCGGTGCGCGCGACAGCGAGATCAGCAGCCCGCGCATGCCGGGCGGAATCAGCTGCGCGAGATGAAAAGCGTAGCGTTGGCGGGTAGCGGGCGGCAGAGCGATCAGCGCGGCACGATCATAGAAGGCACCGATCTCGGCCGCCTGATCGATATGAAAATGGAAGAAGTCGCCGCACCACAGCTCCACGCTGCCCTGACGGCAAATCGCAAACGGCCCCTGCTGGTAACGAGACACCTCGCCGGTACCCTCGTCGACGAACTGCTCGATCGCCTCCCGGGACAGCTCGATGCCCAGCACGGGGTGGTCGCGATTGGCCAGCCAGCGCATGTCCAGGCTCTTGCCACACAGCGGTACCAGCACCTTGGTGCCCGCGCGTATCTTCAGCCTTGGCCAGTGGCGCAACAGCGCCGGATGCGTGTCGTGGCGATGAAAGCCGATACGACCCTCGCGCCAGCGGTCGAGCCATTCACGCGTCATCGTCCATGCCTCGTCATCAGAACCAGCGGTCGCGCTTGCGCCGCTTGCGCGGCAGGTGGGGAACGATCAACCCGACCAGCAGACCAGCCCCGGCCACACCACCGCCGTACATGAAGTAGCGCATCAGCAGGTCCTCTTCCTGGGTGTCCAGACGTGCCTGGAGCTGGCGGATGGTACTACGCGAGCGGTCAGCCTCGCTGTCGAGCTCGCGGTTACGCGCTTCCAGCTCGGCGATGCGCTGCTCGCGCACGTCGAGGGTTTCGGTCATGGCCGAGACCCGGTTCTCCCAGGTCTCGTTGATGCCGCCCAGCTCAGCCTCGAGCTCTGCCACCTGCGCTTCCAGGCGCGGCAACTGGTAGCTCGCACTCGGCGACGACTGCAGCTCGTTGCTCAGTATCCATACACGACTGCCGTCACCGTTTTCGACTCGGCTGTAGTTGCCGCTGGTTTCGAGCAAAGTAACTGGCTCGCCGGCCGTCAGGGTACCGACGATGCGATAGCCGTCGGTCGGGCCGCTGCGCACGTAGGTAGTCAACTCATCGGAAACCCAACGCGCGTTGTCTTCCGCCTGCTGGGCATGCAGCGGCAGCGCCGACACGCTAAGCGCGACGCCTGCGAGAAAAAATCTGAATCGATGCTTCATGCCGGTGTCCTGGCTATCAAAGCCGCGGGCCTGCCATCGACAAACCCTTGGCAAAATCTCTCTTTCACTGGCCTATCCACAGGATCTGTGGATAAACCCCGGGAAAACCGCTGGAAAGGCGGCTGTCTGGCACCCCGGCACTGGCCTGCGAGAGGATGGTCATTTCCTGAGCAGACCGCGGGCATGCCGTTCCCTGCGTTCATTGTTGTCAGCGCTCGCTCTTCGGCGGCAGCATCGGACCACGCGGAAACTCCGCAATGCGCCCCTCGCTCTTGACGGCCCTGGCCGGTCCCTCACGCTCGACCTCGTCGATACGCACGATGGCGTTCAGCGGCAGATAGCTGCGCTTGACGCCATCGAAGGTGTGACGCAGGCGATCGGCCGAGGGATCGACTACCAGCTTCGAACCGTCCTCGAAGACAAATTCCTCGACCTCGATGAAACCCCAAAGTTCGCTCTGGTAGATCTCCCTGGCATAGAGCTCCCAGACTTCACCCTGCTGGTGGAAAACCACCCGATAGATCGGCTTGGCCGCCATAAGGCCGTCTGTCCTCAACGTTCGGTTGCGCGAATTAGATGTCCCGCTACGGGACCGCCAAGGGGCTAGCGTACCACAGGCGTCCCGGGCCGCGGTGCCCTACTGGCCCCATCAGGCTGGCTTCCGTATAATACCGCCACCTTCGAGGACGGCCACAAGGCCTATTCCCGCGACACTCCACTCACCGGTGACGCACGCGTCGGACGACCGACCCTCTATCCTATGGCGAAGAAACTCTTCATCAAGACCCACGGCTGCCAGATGAACGAGTACGACTCCGCACGCATGGCGGATCTACTCGGCGAATCTCATCAGCTCGAATTGACCGACGACGAAGGCGAGGCCGACGTCATCCTGCTCAATACCTGCTCGATTCGCGAGAAGGCCCAGGAGAAGGTCTTCCACCAGCTCGGCCGCTGGAAGAAACTCAAGGAGGCCAACCCCGATCTGGTGATCGGCGTAGGCGGCTGCGTGGCCAGCCAGGAAGGCGAGGCATTGCGCAAGCGCGCGCCTTACGTCGACATGGTGTTCGGCCCCCAGACCCTGCACCGGGTGCCGGCGATGCTCGATGCCCGCCGCGACAATCAGATTTCGGTGGTCGACGTCACCTTTCCCGAGATCGAGAAGTTCGACCACCTGCCCAAGCCCAGCTCCGACGGTGCGACCGCCTTCGTCTCGGTGATGGAAGGCTGCTCCAAGTACTGCACCTTCTGCGTGGTGCCCTATACCCGCGGCGAAGAGGTATCGCGCCCGTTCGAGGCGGTGATGGACGAGGTGATCCACCTGGCCGATCAGGGCGTGCGCGAGATCAACCTGCTGGGCCAGAACGTCAACGCCTACCGCGGCGAGAACCGGCTCGGCGACGAGATCGATCTGGCCGAGCTGATCGCCTGCGTGGCGGCGGTGGAGGGCATCGACCGTATTCGCTTCACCACCTCGCACCCGGTGGAGTTCAGCGACAGCCTGATCGAGGCCTACGGCGAGATTCCCGAGCTGGTCAGCCACCTGCACCTGCCGGTTCAGGCCGGCTCCGACCGTATCCTCGCCGCCATGAAGCGCGGCCACACGGTCGAGGAGTACGTGGAGAAAATGGAGCGCATTCGTGCGCTGCGCCCCGACATCAGCTTCTCTTCCGACTTCATCATCGGCTTTCCCGGTGAGACCGAGGAAGACTTCGAGGCCACCATGGACCTGATCCATCGCATCGGCTTTGACCACTCCTTCAGCTTCGTCTATTCGGCGCGGCCCGGCACACCGGCCGCGGCACTGCCCGACGACACCCCGGAGAGCGTCAAGAAGCAGCGTCTGGCGATCCTGCAGGATCGCATCAACCAGCAGGCGATGCAGATTTCGCGGCGCATGGTGGGCACCACGCAGCGCATCCTGGTCAGCGGTTTCTCACCCAAGGACCCCGGGCAGCTGTCGGGGCGTACCGAGAACAACCGCGTGGTCAACTTCAGCGCCGCCAACCCCACCGAGCTGATCGGCCACTTCGTCGAGGTTACCATCACCGAGGCACTGCCCAATTCACTGCGCGGCGAACTGGCTTCCCCGACGCTACAATGAGGGCAGGCAGGCATGTTATCCGTCCGCAGACGGGCAACGTGAGTCGAAAGCATTGCCCTGCCGAAAGGCAGGGCATTAAGCTGGGAGCCAATACACGCAACGCATGGATTCCGACACCTTGAGTCAACACGCCGCACAGGCCAACCGCATCATCACATTGAGCCTCGAGCCCAACGATCCACAGCGTCTCGCCAACCTTTGCGGCCAAAGGGACGAGCATCTCAAACTGGTCGAATCACGCCTCGGCGTCACCCTGCGCAACCGCGGCAACGTCTTTCAACTGGCTGGTCCCGGCCATCGGGTCAAGGCCGCCGCCAACGTGCTGGAGCACCTCTATCGCGAGGCCGAAGCCAGCCCGCTGTCACCGGATACCGTGCACCTGTTCCTGCAGGAGTCAGGGCGTGAAGCGCTGGACGAAGAGGAAGGTCCCGCCGACGGCGAGGTGCTACTGCGTACGCCCAAGGTCCTGATCAAGCCCCGCGGGCAGAACCAGCAGAACTACGTCGCGAGCATTCGCCAGCACGACATCAACTTCGGCATCGGCCCGGCCGGCACCGGCAAGACCTACTTGGCCGTCGCCGCAGCGGTGGAAGCGCTCAACCAGCAGGAGGTGCGTCGCATCCTGCTGGTGCGTCCGGCCGTGGAGGCGGGAGAGAAGCTCGGTTTCCTGCCGGGCGATCTGGCCCAGAAGATCGACCCCTACCTGCGCCCGCTCTACGATGCGCTCTACGAGATGCTCGGCTTCGAGCAGGTGGGCAAGCTGATCGAGCGCCAGGTGATCGAGATCGCTCCGCTGGCCTACATGCGCGGACGCACCCTGAACAACGCCTTCATCATTCTCGACGAGAGCCAGAACACCACCCGCGAGCAGATGAAGATGTTCCTCACCCGCATCGGTTTCGGCTCCACCGCGGTAATCACCGGCGACGTGACCCAGGTCGACCTGCCCCGCGGCCAGAGCTCCGGGCTGATCCAGGTGCTCGAGGTGCTCAGGGGCACCGCCGGCATCGGGGTGACGCATTTCGCCGCCAAGGACGTCGTGCGTCATCCGCTGGTGCAGCGCATCATCGAGGCCTACGAGAGCTTCGAGGCCGAGCAGGAAGTGCAGGAGCGCGCCCGCCGCGAAGCCCGCGAACGCGAGCGCGAGGCCCTGCGCCAGGAGCGTGAACGCAACAGGGATGACGGCATAAGATGATGACCCCGGCGCCCATCGTCGACCGCCAGGCTGCGCTATCCGACCGGGAACTGCCGGCACAGGCAGCGCTGGAGAACTGGGTCGCCGCCGTGCTGGCACGCTTTCCGGGGGAGACGCGCCACGAGGTAACCGTGCGCTTCGTCGATGCCGACGAAGG
The DNA here is from genome assembly GCF_000246875.1 of Halomonas sp. KM-1. Taxonomy (NCBI): domain Bacteria; kingdom Pseudomonadati; phylum Pseudomonadota; class Gammaproteobacteria; order Oceanospirillales; family Halomonadaceae; genus Halomonas; species Halomonas sp. KM-1. The sequence continues at coordinate 28,517 of NZ_BAEU01000079.1, read as the reverse complement.
CCAGGCGCTGAATCGCGACTATCGCGGTCGCGACAAGCCGACCAACGTGCTCTCCTTTCCCTTCGATGGCCCGCCCGGCATCGCGCTGCCGCTGCTCGGCGATCTGGTGCTGTGCCATCCGGTGGTGGAACGCGAAGCCGCCGAGCAGTCCAAGCGACTCGAACATCACTATGCCCATCTGGTGGTGCACGGCATGCTGCACCTGCTCGGTCACGATCACCTCGAGGATGAGGAAGCCGAGGCGATGGAGCAGCTCGAGCGCGACATCCTGGCGGACCTCGGCATTGCCGACCCCTATGCAGCGGATCACCCCGAACAACAAGACGACAGCATGGACGAGAGACTCTAGCGATGAGTGAAGACCGAACGAGCAGCCAAAGCGGAAGGTCATGGCTCGACAAACTGCTCGGCGCCCTCTCGGGGGACAGCGAAGGCCCCAGTTCGAGGGAGGAGCTGATGGAGTTCCTGCGCGAAGCGGCCACCCGCCTCAAGCTGGACCAGGACGCCATGATGATCATCGAAGGCGCACTGCAGATCAGCGACCAGCAGGTTCGTGAGGTGCTGATCCCGCGCTCCCAGGTGGCCGCCATCGCCGTGGACCAGCCTGCCGAGGAGTACCTGGCGCTGATCAACGAGACCGGTCATTCACGCTATCCGGTCATCGGCGAGAACCTCGACGAGGTCAAGGGTCTGCTGCTGGTCAAGGATCTGCTCAAGCTGCTCAACCGTCCCGCCGAGGAGCGTGAGCGCTTCTCCCTCGAGGACGTGCTGCGCCCCGCCATGTTCGTGCCGGAATCGAAGCGGCTCAACAGCCTGCTCAAGGAGTTTCGCGACACTCACAACCACATGGCGGTGGTGGTCGACGAGTACGGCGGCACCGCCGGGATCGTCACCATCGAGGACATCCTCGAACAGATCGTCGGCGACATTGAGGACGAGCACGACACCGACGAGGACGACGACATCCGCACCCTCGGCGAGGGGCGCTACGCCATTCGCGCACTGACCCCGATCGAGGACTTCAACGAGCGCTTCGGCACGCGCTTCTCCGACGATGAGTTCGATACCGTCGGCGGGCTGGTGATGCAGCGCTTCGGCCACCTGCCCGGGCGCGGCGAGCATACCGAGCTCGGCGGCTGGCGCTTCACCGTGCTCAATGCAGACAACCGGCGCATACGCCTGCTGGAAGCCGTTCTGCAGGACGAAGCAACTCCACCCCAGGATTGATCCGGCTGCCTCAGGATGCCAACTCCCATGACAAACAAACGTCCGACGCCTGTATTCGGCTATCTGGCCGCGCTCGTTGCTGGCGTTCTGACCACGCTGACTGCCTCGCCCTACGAACTGTGGTGGCTGGGGCCGCTGGCCGCAGGGCTCGTCTACTGGGCAATTCGGCCCCTGGGGGCGCGCCAGGCCGCCTTCCTCGGCTGGTGCTACGGGGTCGGCCTGTTCGGCTCCGGTGCCTCCTGGGTCTACGTGTCGATCCACGACTACGGCTACACCGGGATGCCGCTGGCGCTCTTCCTCACCGTGCTGTTCGTTTGCGCCATGGCGCTGTTCGTTGCCGCGGCGCTATGGCTCTGCCGCCTGCTGTGCGGTCAGCGCCTGGCTTTTCTTACCTTCGCCGGCGCCTGGGTACTGGGCGAATGGCTGCGCACCTGGCTGTTCACCGGCTTCCCGTGGCTGCTGCTGGGCAGCTCCCACGTCGATTCGCCGCTGGCGCCCTGGGCGCCCATTGGCGGGGTCTATCTGCTCTCGCTGATCGTTGCGCTCAGCGGCACCCTAGGCGCGGAATTCCTGCGTCGCCGCTGGTGGGCGGCCGCGCCCATCGCCGCCATGTGGCTGGTCCCGCTGACGTTGCCGACCCAGTGGACCGAGCCGGCAGGCGAGCCGCTGCGGGTCGCTCTGCTGCAGGGCAACCTCGACCAACTGATCAAGTGGACCCCCGAGGGTCAGCGCATCGCCGCCAATACCTATCTGGAGATGACCCGGGCCTACGCCGACGACGCCGACCTGATCGTCTGGCCCGAGGCGGCGCTGCCGATGTTCGAAGACGAGGCCGAACCGCTGCTGGCCCGGGCCCAGGCCCATCTGGTGCCGGGCAGCGCCCTGCTGACCGGCATTCTCCAGCGCGAGGGCCGCGGACTCTACTACAACAGCGTGATCGGACTGGGCAACGCCGAAGGCGAATACCGCAAGGAGCGCCTGGTACCCTTCGGTGAGTACCTGCCGCTGGAGCGCTGGCTGCGCGGCACCATCGCCTTCTTCGACCTGCCGATGCCGGCAATGACCCCCGGCCCCTCGGGGCAGCGGCCAATCCGTGCCGCCGGCACGGTGATCGGCAACGCCATCTGCTACGAGATCATCTACGCCGATCTGGTGGCCCAGCAGGCCCGCGATAGCGAACTGCTTCTGACGGTGTCCAACGACACCTGGTTCGGCGAGTCGATCGGTCCACTGCAGCACTTGCAGATGGCCCGCCTGCGGGCGCTGGAGAACGGCCGCTACGTGGTGCGCGCCACCAGCAACGGGGTGACCGCCGTCATCGACCAGTATGGTCAGGTGGTGGCCAGAGCGCCTCAGTTCGAGACCGTGGCACTGCTCGCCGAGGCCGTACCGATGCAGGGCTTGACGCCCTTCACTCGCACCGGCAGCTGGCCGGTGTGGCTACTCAGCGCGCTGCTGGTGCTGCCGGGACTGCGGTTGCCGCAGCGCCGCCGACGGCGATTCTAGGCTATATCTCCAGACCCAGAAAACGACGAGGCCCGCATCAGCGGGCCTCGTTGCGTTGGGCATTGGTAGCTCACTCCGGGTGGATCACTCCGGCTTGGCCGGTACCTCGCCCAGCACCTCGGGAATGGTCATGCGCACGTAGCGACCCGGCGCCTCTTCCAGCAGCTTGAGCTCGCCCTCGCCCGGCTGGCGTGCCGGCACCATCTTGTCGGCATCGGCGTAGCCGCCTGCGGTCATCCACTGCTGCCAGTGCGGCCACCAGGAGCCCTCCTGGAACTCGGCGCCGGCAAGCCAGGATTCGTGGTCGTCGGGCAGCTCGCCGTTGGTCCAGTAGCCGTACTTGTTGCGCGCAGGCGGGTTGACGATACCGGCGATGTGGCCCGAACCGCCCAGCACGAAGGTGACCGGCCCCTTGGGCAGCAGCGCACCGTAATAGGTGCTGTTCCACTTGGCGATGTGGTCCTCGCTGGTGGAGACGAAATAGCTCGGCGTGGAGATCTTGCGCAGGTCGACCTTGACCCCGTCCAGCTCGACGCCGCCGGGTTCCACCAGTCGGTTCTCCAGGTACATGTGGCGCAGATACCAGCCGTGGGTGCCGGCCGGCAGGTTGGTGCCGTCGGTGTTCCAGTAGAGCAGGTCGAACGGCGCCGGATTCTCGCCCTTCAGGTAGTTGCTGACATAGAAGGACCAGAACAGGTCGTTTTCGCGCAGCAGGTTGAAGGTATAAGCCATGGAGCGGCCATCGAGGTAGCCGTCCTGATCCATGCGCGCCTCGATCCCCTGCAGGATCGGCTCGCTGAGCAGTACGCCGAGTTCGCCGGGATCGCGGAAGTCCTGCAGCGTGGCCATGTAGGTGACCGACTTGACCTTGCGCCCGCGCCGGGTACTGGTGAGGTAGGCCACGGTGGACGCGGTCAGGGTGCCACCGATGCAGTAGCTGAGCAGGTTGACCGACTTCTCGCCGCAGGCCTGCTCGATGGCCTCCATGGCGGCGACCGGTCCCATCTGCATGTAGTCGGCCCAGGTCAGGTCGCGCTGCGCGGGGCCGGGGTTGCGCCAGGAGATCAGGAACACGGTGTGGCCCTGATCCACCAGCCACTTGACCAGCGAGTTGTCCTGACGCAGGTCGAGGATGTAGTACTTGTTGATCCAGGGCGGCACGACGAGCAGCGGCGTCTTGAACACCGTGTCGGTAGTCGGCGTGTACTGTATCAGCTGGATCAGCTCGTTCTCGTAAACCACGTAGCCGGGCGTCACGGCGATGTTGCGTCCGATCTCGAAGGCGCTGCGGTCGGTCATGGCCACATTGAGCCCGTCGGCGGAGTTGGCCAGGTCGCGGCGCAGCTGAGCCAGCCCCTCGACCAGATTCTGGCCCTTGGTCTCCAGGGTACGGCGCATCACCTCGGGGTTGGTGGTGACGAAGTTGGTCGGCGCCATGGCATTGACCATCTGGCGGGCATAGAACGCCAGATTGCGCTTCTGCTTCTCGGGCAGGCCATCGAGCTGCTCGACGAGTTCTTCCACGGCACCGGAGAACAGCAGGTATTGCTGCAGGATAGCCCGATAGAACGGCTCCTGCTGCCAGGCGTCGTCCTTGAAGCGCCGGTCGTTCTTGGGTGGTACCACCAGCGGCTCACCCAAGTTCCCGTTCAGCGCCTGCAGACCCTGCTGCCACAGCTGATACTGATCCTGGATGAGGCGCGCCTGGGTCTGCCACAGCAGTTGAGGATTGCGCATCAGCGACTCGGCGCCGGCCTGGAAGGCCTCGCGCATGTCGGCCTGAATGGAGTCGGCGGCCGCATCGGGCGCCATGCGCTCGAGCAGTTCCTGCATCAGGGCCTGATAGTGCTGCCCCATCTCCCTGAGCTGCTCGTTCCACTCTTCCAGTTCGGCCTGGGAGAACACCTCGTCCCCTGACTGCATCGCCCTCTCCTATATGAGAACCTTCTTCTTCGATTCGATGCGAGCGCCCGACCGAGCGCCTCCACGGAGCGAGACATCAGCCCCGTGGAGAGGTCGGCGACTACCGACCCCGAAGCGGTCGAATGGCTTTCAGCTCTTGCGCGACGTGGCCTTGGCCGGAGCGTCGGTCTTGGCCTGAGCGTCGGTCTTAGCCGATGCGGCCGGCTTGGCACTCGCTTCCGCCTGCTTGGCCGTATCGCTCAGTTCCTGACTGACCTCGCCGAACAGCTGCTCCAGCTCGGCACGGAACTGCTGGCTCATTTCGCCCAGCGCCTGAGCATCTTCCATCATCTGCCGCGATAGCTCGTTCATCATCTCGGCCTGCTGGGCACCGAACGCCTGCAGGTCCTGGGCATCGCGAATCTCGGAAGCGCTGCGCATGCGCTCGGTGCCCATCTGGCTGTAGCGTTTCATCGCCTCGAGCTGGTACTCGGTCATCTTCTCCATATTGCCGAGCATCAGCGAGTTGAGCTTGCGCATGGGTTCGAAGAACCGCCGCGTCTGCTGATTGAAGTCATCAAGCATCTTGTCCTGCATGGGGGCAACCTCCTGTGGACCGTGAACATGCGGGGAGCAGCGTGCACCGGTATCGGCCAAGTCTTCAGCCGCCTCCGATACCAGCGCAAAACGCCGGGCGCGATCTGACGCGGCACTCATGCTGCACCGCACAAATCGTAGCCTGCCCTGGCTCTCGCTGCAATACCCTTGCACTTTCCGCAGAACGATGAGCGTCTACTACTCCGAACGCCGAGAACGCGAGCGCGCCTTGGCCGTACCCGTATTGCTGGCCGGCCTCTCCGCGCGCTTTGATTCACCGTCCGCCGCAGGCTCCTGTGCCGCCTTGCCCATCGAACTGCCGGCCTGGCGCAGCATGTCGAGCATCATCTGCTGATAGGTGCCGAAGCTGGCCAGCCCCTGGGAGAGCCCCTGGCTCATGTCCTGGGTAAACCCCTGCTGCAGAAAAGGCTTCATCAGACTCATGGGGTCGTAACCCTCGACGCCGGACTCCATCTGCTTCTGGATCCGGTTGAGCAGCTCCTGCTGAAAGGCTTCCACATCGGGCAGGCCCAGGGCACGACGGAACTCCTCGGGCGTCAGGTCGAACTCGACGTTTATCTTCATGGCTCATCTCTGCTTCAGTGTGCTCTCAGTGTAGCAACTCGGCTCCAGACGCAACGCACCCGCTGCCGACGCTCCTCAACGCAAGACCGGCGTCCCGACCCTCACGTCACCATTCTGCGCCCGGTGACGCAACAGATGATCCATTAGCGTCAGCGCCATCATCGCCTCGGCGATTGGCGTGGCGCGGATGCCCACGCAGGGATCGTGGCGACCCTTGGTCACCACCTCGACCGGGTTGCCGCTCACGTCGATGCTACGCCCGGGCAGGGTGATGCTGGAGGTGGGCTTGAGCGCCAGATGCGCAATCAACGGTTGCCCCGAGGAGATACCGCCGAGCACGCCTCCGGCATGGTTGGAGAGAAACCCCTCGGGCGTCATCTCGTCGCGATGCTCGCTGCCGCGCTGTGCCACCGCGGCGAAGCCGTCGCCGATCTCCACCCCCTTCACCGCATTGATGCTCATCAGAGCGTGGGCCAGGTCGGCGTCCAGGCGGTCGAACACCGGCTCGCCCAGCCCCGGCGGCAGCCCTTCGGCCACCACGGTGATCTTGGCACCTACCGAGTCCTGATCGCGCCGCAGCTGGTCCATGTAGGCCTCGAGTTCGGGCACGCGCTCGGGGTCGGGACAGAAGAAGGGATTGTCGTTGACCGACTCCCACTGCTTGAAGGCGATCTCCAGCGGGCCGAGCTGGCTCATGTAGCCGCGCACGCTGATGCCCTGGTTGGCCAGGTACTTCTTGGCAATCGCCCCGGCAGCCACGCGCATGGCGGTTTCCCGGGCGCTGGAACGACCGCCGCCGCGATAGTCCCGAACGCCGTACTTGTGGTGATAGGTGTAGTCGGCGTGGGCGGGACGGAACTGGTCCTTGATGTTGCCGTAATCCTTGGAGCGCTGGTCGGTGTTCTCGATCAACAGGCCGATGGCGGTACCGGTGGTTACACCCTCGAACACCCCGGAGAGGATGCGCACCTGATCGGGCTCGCGACGCTGGGTGGTATGCCTTGAAGTGCCGGGACGACGGCGGTCGAGGTCGTGCTGCAGATCGGCTTCGCTGAGCGGCAGCCCCGGCGGGCAGCCGTCGACGATGGCGCCTAGCGCCGGGCCGTGGCTCTCGCCGAAGGTGGTGACGGTGAACAGCTTGCCGAAGGTATTGCCGGACATGGGCGTGCCTCCCGATATCGTAGGGTTGGATCAGACGAAGGACGCCGCATGGGCGTCGAGTTCCGCGGCGGTGAGGGCGAACACGCCCTGCCCGCCGCGCTCGAAGTCGAGCCACAGGAAAGGCACCTCGGGGAAGGCTGCTTCCAGATGACGGTCGGAGTTGCCGACCTCGACGATCAACACGCCGTGATCGGTCAGGTAGCGCCGCGCTTCGCGCAGAATACGGCGCACGATGTCGAGGCCGTCGGCCCCGGCGCCAAGCGCCAGCGCCGGCTCGTGACGATACTCGGCGGGCATGGTGGCAAGATCGCGGGCATCGACATAGGGCGGGTTGGAGACGATCAGGTCGTAGCGCTGGCCGGCCAGCCCCTCGAACAGGTCGGAGAGCACCGCCCGCGCCCGCGCGCCCAGGTCGTGGCGCTGGATGTTCTGCCTGGCCACGGCCAGGGCGTCGGTGCTGATGTCGGAAAGGTCCACCTCGCAGGTGGGCAGGTGCAGCGCCGCGGCGATGCCGATGCAGCCCGAGCCGGTGCACAGATCCAGCACCCGCGCCGGCGGCTCCTCGGGGAACCAGGCGGCGAAGCCACTCTCGATCAGCTCGGCGATGGGCGAACGCGGTACCAGCACCCGCTCGTCGACGTCGAAGGCAAAACCGGCGAAGAATGCCTCGCCCAGCAGATAGGGCAGCGGCCGGCGCGAGGTGATGCGCTCACGCACCAGCGCCACGATACGCGCTCGCTCCACGGGCAGCAGGCGTGCATCGAGCACCGCCGGATCGACGTTCCAGGGGAGGTGCAGGGCGCCCAGCGTCAGCGCCACGGCTTCGTCCCAGGGGGAGTCTGTGCCGTGGCCGTGATGCAGGCCGGCCAGATGAAATTCGCTGGCGGCCCAGCGCAGGTAGTCGCGCAGCGTGAGGAGGTCGCGACACAGCGCCTCGTCGTCCAGGGTCAGGGTCGAGCGGGAATCGGTGGAGTTGGCCACGAAAGGTCCTGCACAGTCGGTTGGGTTCGATGACCCGATTGTACCCGCGGCGACTGGCGGTTCACAGCCGCGCTCAGGCCGTTATACTGGCCGCTCGACGACACCACCCGAGCCCCGCATGAGCCAACGCCGCCCGCCCGACGACGATGACGACGACAGCAACGCCTTTCGCCAGGCGCTGCGCGAGGCCGGCGTGCGCCGCATTGCCGTCAATCGTGCCGACCCGGGGCGGCCCAAGCGTCGCGACCCGGCGGCAGCGGAACGTCGCGCTGCGGCGGTGGCAGCCGATACGGCGGAAAGCGCCAGTCGCACCAGCGATGGCCGTGTGGAGCCGGTGCGCCCTTCGGAATTCCTCGACTTCGCTCTGCCCGACCTGCCCTACCGCACCCGCAGCCAGCTGAAGCGCGGCCAGATCGCCTGGGAAGCAGGGCTGGATCTGCACGGCTACAGCCTCGACGAGGCGCGTCTGGAGCTGGAAAGCTTTCTCAAGGAGGCGGTGGGCAGTCGCATGCGCTGCGTGCTGGTGGTTCACGGCAAGGCGTGGGGCAGCACGGCGGATTACCCGGTGATCAAGAGCCACGTCAACACCTGGCTGCGCGAATGGCCGACGGTGCTGGCGTTCTGCTCGGCGCGGGAGAGCGATGGCGGCACCGGCGCCGTTTATGTACTGTTGCGCCGCCGTGGGCAAGCCTTCTAGCTTGCCTGCCCACCTCCCGACTCGCGGTCGACCGGCATCTGCGGCGGCTCGACAATAATACCGGCAGAACCGCCGTGGCCGGTATGCGTGCGCCCCTCGTAGCGGTCCAGCGCTTCCATGGCAAGGTGACGCCCCAGGCGAATCAGCGCCTCGGCGCGGTGAAACTCGAAGGCCCCGCATACCGTCTTGGGCACCTCGATCAGCACATCTGGGGGATAGCCTGCAATCTTGTACTTGGCCAGCGACGCCTGGGTGATGTCGAAAGAGGCCAGGATCATGTCGAGCCGGCCCCAGGCCCGTCGCCCGTTGGACGCGCGCTCGCTCTTGCCGTCCGCCATACTGGCTTCCTGATCCGCAGCGCCGAACCCTTCGAATAGCCAGCGCGTGGCACCGCGCACGTCCATCCAGCCCTTGGCCACGGCCTGCGCTTCCACCATCTCCTGCTCTTCGGTGGGCATCAGATCGTTCAGCGTCACCGGCCGGGCGCTGTGGGCGGTGACGTTGACGGCCAGCATCATATCGGCATGAGACGATACCGTCGGCGTGATCGGCAGCGGGTTGAGCAGGCCGCCGTCCACCAGGGTGCTGTCGCCGATGTGCACCGGCGTGATGACCCCCGGTATGGCGATGGAGGCACGGATCGCACGCAGCAGCGGGCCCGACTGGAACCACACCTCACGCTGCCGCGCCAGATCGGTGGCGACGGTGGTCAGCGGGATCGGCAGCTCCTCGATCTGGATGTCGCCGATGAGCTCTTCGAGTTTGCTCATCACCTTGCTGGCCCGCATCGCCCCCATCGGGCTCCAGGTGACGTCGACCAGCTTGAGCACGTCGAAGTAGTCGAGCTTGCAGACCCAGTCACGATAGGCCTCGAGCTGCCCCGCGGCATGGACACCGGCGATGACCGCACCCATGGAGCAGCCGGAGATGGCAGCGATCTCGTATCCCCGCGCCTCGAGCACCTCGATCACGCCGATATGGGCGTAGCCGCGCGCCCCGCCGCTGCCTAGCGTCAGCGCCACGCGCTTGCCCTGTTCCACCGCCTGACTGCTGCTCATCTCACCTCTCCCGGGATCATGTTCGACGCGGTTCCAGCCACGTCTCGATGGCTCGCGCCACCGCGGCCACGCTGTCAGGCTCCAGATGTAGATGGTGTCCGCCCGGCAATACCTGTCGCATCAGATGAGGGACTGCCGCACGCGCCGCCTGGGCGTTCTCACGTTCGGCCAGTATGCCCTTCTCGCCCTCGATCAACAGCACCGGCGCCTGGATCGCGCCGAGCAGGGCCAACACCTGCTCCGGACTCAGGCGTAGCGGTGAAGGCCACAGCAGCCTGCCATCGGTACGCAGACGCACGTGGCCATCGGCCTCCCACATCAGGTTGCGCTCCACCAGCGGCGTCGCGGTTTCGGCATCGATCGGTGTCACGCCACCGGCCACACGTGCCGCCACGGCGGTACTGCTATCAGGATAGCGCGGCGCCGCCGACCTCGGGCGTCTGGCGGCACGCAACCCCTTGCGCAGTTGAGCGGCGCTCTCCTCGGCAGACGTGGTGACGGCGCCCAGACCATCGATCAGGACCAGTCGCTCGATGCGCTCCGGCAGCGCCGCCGCGGTGAGACAGGCCACTCCCGCTCCCATGGAGTGGGCCAACACACTCACGCGCCTGAGGTCCAGCTCGTCGGCAGCATCCAGCAGGTCGTGGCAGTAGTCCCACAGGGCGTAGTCGCCTTCCCCATGCCGCGAATGGCCGTGACCGGAGAAGTCCAGCGCCACGATGCGCACACCGAGCCCATCGCACAGCAGCGGTGCCAGGCGGGAGAAGCTCGCGGCGTTGTCCAGCCAGCCGTGCAGTGCCAGCCAGGTGGGTGCGCTCGGCTCGCCCCAGGCGAGTGCCGCCAGGCGACCGCCTGCCAGGGTCAGGGGTTGCGCCTCGCTCATACCTCACCCTCCAGCAGTTCGTCGAGCATCGCCAGCAGCGCCTGCCGCGTCTCCTCGGGGTGCTCCATGGGAAACATATGGGTACCCGGCACCGGTGCCAGCGGAATGCCGTGGGCAGCCAGCCGGCGGCGCCGCCTGGGCGTGATCAGATCGGAGTCGCTGCCGACCAGCACGCCGAAGGGAATTCTGAGCCGGCGCGGCAGGCGCGTCAGGTGATCGGGCAGGTTGCGGAATATCTCGGTCTCGATCGCCGGGTCGTAGATCAGTTCGGCACCGCCGTCGTCACGTAGCCGCGTGCCGCCTTCCACATAGTCGTACAGGGCTTCAGGAGTAAAACGGCGGAACAGGCCGCGACGACGCAAGTGATTGGCCATCGCCTCACGATCGGGCCAGGATGCCCGGCGACCGTGGCTCTTGCCCGCCGGCGTGACCCGGTCGACGAAGCCAAAGCGCTTGGCCACCTTCATGCTCCAGGCATCGAGTCCCAGCATCAACGGCGGGTCGAGCATCACCACGCAGCGAAAGCGCTGCGGCGCATGCTCCGCCGCCATGGCCATCAGCACGCCGCCCATGGAGTGCCCCACCCCGACGACGGGGCCGTCATCGTCGAGCACGTGCTCGAGCAGCTCATCGCGCAGCGCCAGCCAGTTGGCGCCGACCGGGTAGTCGGGATGATGACCCAGGCGGTCGACGGGGTGAATGTCGAAGCGCTCATGCAAGGGAGCCAGCAGGCTACGGTAGCTCATGCCGGGAAAACCGTTGGCGTGTGCGAAGACCAGGCGCGGTCGCGATGCGGTGGAACGTTCAGTCATGAGGAGAATCCGGAGTCGGAGCTGGCCGGCAGTGGCGATAGCAGGCTAACGGGTTTACTCTATTCCGCCAAGTCGACCTCCGCTTCATACCGTTCGCCCTGTTCTGGAGTCCCGTCATGCCTCGCTCCCCTCGCGATACTCGTACGCGCAACCGTGTGTTCTTCGTCACCGTGACCGTCGCCATCGTCGTCGGCCTGTGGCTCGCACGCTGACATGGGCCTATACGAACTCTTTTTCGCCACCCTGGAGATCACCCTGCCGGTCTTCGCCATGGTCTTCATCGGCCTGGGCCTGAAGCGCCTGGGCTGGATCGATCAGGCCTTCATCTCCACCGCCTCGAGCCTGGTGTTCAAGGCCACCATGCCGACGCTGATCTTCCTCAGCATCATTCGCGCCGACCTGGATACCACGCTCAACCCCGCCATGCTGGCCTTCTTCGCCCTGGCCACGCTAGGCAGCTTCCTGCTCTCCTGGGGCTGGGCCATTCTGCGCGTGCCCTATGCCGACCGCGGCGTCTACGTACAGGGCGCGTTTCGCGGCAACTGCGGCATCGTCGGCCTGGCGCTGGCGGCCGGCATGTACGGCGACTACGGGCTTTCCGCCGGCGGCCTGCTGCTCGGCGTGGTGATCCTGACCTACAACGCCTTCTCGGTCATCGTGCTGGCCACCTATCAGGAAGGCAAGAGCGCAGACTGGCGCAGCATCGCCAGCCATATCGCCCGCAATCCGCTGATCCTTGCCGTGGTCGCCGCCATCCCGGTAGCGGCGCTGGAGCTGCGCCTGCCCGGCTGGGCGATGACCTCGGGACAGTACTTCGCCTCGCTGACGCTGCCACTGGCGCTGATCTGCATCGGCGCCACCCTGTCGCTGGGTTCGATCAGGGCCTCGGGCGGCCTGGCCATGGGCGCCAGTCTGATGAAGATGATCACCCTGCCCCTCATCGCGATTTTCGCTGCCTGGCTGGCCGGCTTCGAGGGGCGCGAACTGGGCGTACTGTTCCTGTTCTTCGCCAGCCCGACGGCGGCCGCGGCCTTCGTCATGACCAAGGCGATGGGTGGCAATGCGGCCCTCTCGGCCAACATCATCGCCCTGACCACGCTGATGGCCAGCGTGACCATCACCCTGGGGGTATTTGCCCTGAAAGTCATCGGCTGGATCTAGCTATGTCTGAAAACTGCCTGCGCTTGGCCATACAGCGTTAAAAATCAGCTCAAAGTACTCATTTACACCTCGTAAACTCCGTCTTTTCGCTGATTTTTGCCTTGTCTGGCCTTCGCTCGGCGACTTTTCAGACACAGCTGACTCAGAAGAGGTCGTGGGGTGCCATGAAGCGCAGCAGCCGGGCGCACCCTGCCGCCCACACCTCGCTCTCGAGCTCGGCCACCGCGGCGGTGGGAAAAGCGAGGCCGCGGTCGGAGCGCCCCTCCACCAGTTGCCCGGTAAGCAGCCCGACCAGCGGCATGTGGCTGACCAGCACGATGGGCTGGCCATCGCTCATGTCCAGCAGCCAGTCGCACACGCCGCCGGGCGAGTCGTCGGGGGTGATGATGGGGAGTTCCACGGCATCGATGCCAAGCGCTCCCGCGACGTGAGCCGCCGTCTGCCGGGCGCGCCGGTAGGGGCTGCTGAAGAGCCGGGCGCCTTCCAGCGACTGCCGTGAGAACCATTCGGCCATGCTCCCGGCCTCGGCGTGGCCGCGGGCGGTCAGTTCGCGCTCGTGGTCCGGCCGACCCGGACCGGCTTCGCCGTGGCGCATGACATACAGGCGCGACGTCATGGCTTCTCCTCGCCCGCTTCGACGCGCCGGTGGGCCTGCTGCACGGCCTCCCGCGGCAACACGAACTCGACGTCACTGCTCTGCTCGCCGCGCATCAGCATGCGCGCCATCTCCCGCGCCGGTACGCCCTCGAACAGCACCTGATACAACCCCTCGGCCAGCGGCATGTAGACGCCGTCCTTGCGCGCCTTGTCGCGCACCAGGCGCACCGTGTTGACCCCCTCGGCCACCTGCCCCAGCGCCTCGACCGCCTCGTCCAGGTTCTTGCCCTGGCCCAGGGCATAGCCCACGCGATAGTTGCGCGAGAGCTGCGAGGAGCAGGTCACGATCAGATCGCCCACCCCAGCCAGCCCCAGAAAGGTCATGGGGTTGGCCCCGAGGCTGACGGCGAAACGCCCCATCTCGGCCAGCGCCCGGGTCATCAGCATGCTGCGGGTGTTCTCGCCCATGCCCAGCGCCGCGGCCATGCCGGCGGCGATGGCATAGATGTTCTTCAGCGAGCCGCCCAACTCCACACCGTAGCGGTCATTGCTGGCGTAGACGCGAAAGTAGTCACAGCTCAGCGCCTGCTGAACGCGGGTGCGGGTCAGTGCATCGTCGCTGGCCACCACGGTGGCGGTGAGCTGCTTCTGGGCGATCTCGGTGGCCAGATTGGGCCCGGAAATCACGCCGATATGGGCAAAGCCGGTCTCCTCCTCGAGGATCTGGCTCATCAGCTTGAAGCCTTCCTCCTGGATTCCCTTGGTAGTACTGACCAGGATCTGGTCGGCGTTGAGCCAGGGCCGCGCCTGGCGCACCACGTCGCGAAAGGCCTTCGAGGGAATCGCCACCAGCACCAGCTCGGCCCCTTCGAGCACGGCCTCCATGTCGCTCGAGGCGCACACCGCCGGATTGATGGCGTAGTCCGGCAGGTAGCGTGAATTGCAATGCTCCCGATTGATCTGCTCCGCAAGCTGCGGGTCGCGCAGCCATTGGCACACCCTGGCCCCGTTGTCAGCGGCGATGCTCGCCAGCGCGGTACCGAAGCTGCCGCCCCCCAGAACTGCTACCCGCATGGGTTCGTCTGCCATGTCTGCCCCGCGAAATCGGTCGATGGAACGGATGAAATTGCCCTGAGTGTAACGAAGAATGCCCCCTTTCGGGGGCATTCATACCAACGTTCGGTGCGGGATGACACTCCCGCGACCGACTCAGTCGATCAGCGATAGCAGGGAGTCGATGCTCTCCCGGGCGTCGCCGTAGAACATCCGCGTGTTCTCCTTGTAGAACAGCGGATTCTCGATGCCGGAGTAGCCGGTACCCTGGCCTCGTTTGCAGACGAACACCACGCTGGACTTCCACACCTCGAGTACCGGCATGCCGGCGATCGGGCTGTTGGGGTCGTCCTGGGCCGCCGGGTTGACGATGTCGTTGGAGCCGATGACGATCACCACGTCGGTCTTGGGGAAGTCGTCGTTGATCTCGTCCATCTCCAGCACGATATCGTAGGGCACCCGGGCCTCGGCCAGCAGCACGTTCATGTGCCCTGGCAGGCGCCCGGCCACCGGGTGGATGGCGAAACGCACCTCCTTGCCGGCGGAACGCAGCTTGCGCACCAGTTCGCTCACGGCGTTCTGGGCCTGGGCAACGGCCATGCCGTAGCCCGGCACGATGACCACGCTGTCGGCGTTGTTGAGCGTGCTGGCCACGCCCGCGGCGTCGATGGCCACCTGCTCGCCCTCGATCTCGGCGGCCGGGCCCTGGGTGCCGCCGAAGCCGCCCAGGATGACGCTGACGAAGTTGCGGTTCATCGCCTTGCACATGATGTAGGAGAGAATCGCCCCTGAGGAGCCCACCAGCGCGCCGGTCACGATCAGCAGGTCGTTGGAGAGCGTGAAGCCGATAGCTGCCGCCGCCCAGCCGGAGTAGCTGTTGAGCATCGACACCACCACCGGCATGTCGGCGCCGCCGATGCCCATGATCAGGTGCCAGCCGATGAAGAACGACAGCGCCGCGAGCAGCAGCAGCGTCCAGAAACCGGCCCCGTTGAGATAGAGCACCGCCAGCAGCAGACAGATCGCCGCGGCTCCGGCGTTGAGCAGATGGCCGCCGGGCAGCTTGTGCGGCTTGCCGTCGACCTTGCCGGCCAGCTTGCCGAAGGCGACCACCGAGCCGGTGAAGGTCACCGCGCCGATGAAGATGGCGAAGACCACCTCCAGTTGCAGGAAGGTGAGCTCGTCCGGCGCCTTGGTCGCCACCAGGGCGGCGAAGGCGGAGAACTCCTGATGCGCGGTATCCAGCGCCTGGGCGGCCAACACCCGGCGCCGCTCGAGATCGGCGTTCCAGGCCACGAACACCGCGGCGAGGCCGACGAAGCTGTGCAGTGCCGCCACCAGCTGCGGCATCTCGGTCATGGCCACCTGCTTGGCCACCTTCCAGCCGATCACCGAACCGATCGCGATCATCGGGATCATCAGCCAGTAGTTGCCGATGCCGGGGCCGAAGGCGGTGAACAGCACCGCCACCGCCATACCGACGATGCCGTACCATACCGCCCGCTTGGCCTTCTCCTGATTGCTCAGCCCGCCCAGGGAGAGCACGAAAAGTATGCTTGCCGCGATGGCCGCGGCGGAAACAAAACCTTGTCCTAACATGTTCGTCACTCCGCCGCTCAGGATTTCTGGAACATGGCCAGCATCCGGCGTGTCACCAGGAAGCCGCCCACGATGTTGATGGTGGCGATCAATACCGAGATCGCCGCCAGAAGCACCACGATCCAGTTACCCGAACCGATCTGCAGCACGGCACCGAGCACGATGATGCCGGAGATGGCATTAGTCACCGCCATCAGCGGCGTATGCAGCGAGTGGCTGACGTTCCAGATCACCTGGAAACCGACGAAGCAGGCCAGCACGAAGACGATGAAGTGCTGCATGAACGAGGCCGGGGCGATCTGCCCGAGCAGCAGCATCAGCGCCCCGCCTATGCCGAGCAGCGTGACCTGACGCTTGGTCTGCTCCTTGAAGCTGGCAAGCTCCGCCGCGCGTTTCTCCTCGGGCGTCGGCTCCTTGACCTTCTCCTTGGGCTTGGCCGCGGCAATGGCCTTCACCTTGGGCGGCGGCGGCGGGAAGGTGATCTCGCCCTGGTGCGTCACGGTGGCGCCGCGAATCACGTCGTCTTCCATGTCATGCGCGATGGCGCCGTCCTTCTCCGGCGTCAGATCGGTGAGCATGTGACGAATGTTGGTGGCGTAGAGCAGCGACGACTGGGTCGCCATGCGCGACGGGAAGTCGGTGTAACCGACGACGGTCACGCCGTTGTCACTGACCACCTTCTCGTTCGGCACGGTAAGGTCGCAGTTGCCGCCCTTCTCGGCGGCCAGGTCGACGATCACCGAACCCGGTTTCATCGCCTTGACCATGTCCTCGAGCCACAGCTTGGGCGCCGGACGACCCGGGATCAGCGCAGTGGTGATGACGATGTCGACCTCGGGGGCCTGCTCGCGGAACAGCGCCAGCTGCTTCTCGCGGAACTCGGGGCTGGAGGGTGCGGCGTAACCGCCGGTGCCGGAGCCGTCCTGGGCCTCCTCGAAGTCGAGGAACAGGAACTCGGCGCCCATGGATTCGATCTGCTCGGCCACTTCGGGACGTACGTCGAAGGCGCGCACCACGGCACCCAGGCTGGTCGCCGTGCCGATGGCGGCAAGGCCAGCCACACCGGCGCCGATGACCAGCACCTTGGCCGGCGGCACCTTGCCCGCTGCGGTGACCTGGCCGGTGAAGAAGCGTCCGAAATTGTTACCCGCCTCGATCACCGCACGGTAGCCGGCGATATTGGCCATGGAGGAGAGCGCGTCCATCTTCTGGGCCCGCGAGATCCGCGGCACCATGTCCATGGCGATCACGGTCGCGCCCTGGGCGCGACAGCGCTCCAGCAGCGCCTCGTTCTGGGCCGGCCAGAAGAAGCTGATCAGGGTCTGACCCTCGCGTAGCAGGTCGGCTTCCGCCTCGCTCGGCTCGCGCACCTTGATCACGATCTCGGCGTCGCGCCACAGCGCTTCGGCACTCTCCGCCACACTGACGCCGACGGCCCGGTAGGCCTCGTCGTCGAAGCCGGCGGCAACGCCGGCCCCGGTTTCTATCAAACACTCGTGTCCAAGCTTCTGTATGAGCTGTGCACTGTCAGGGGTGAGCGCGACGCGCGCTTCTCCCGTGGCGAGCTCCTTGGGTGCACCAATCTTCACGTTGGATCTCCCTTTATGGTTATTGAACTTTCTGGTTAGGCAATCCGACTATTCATACCTGACCTTACTGCGATGCACAACAGCAGCCCCGCCCTTTCCTTCCAGCTCGTGGGCAATACTATCCAGCTGAAATTGCGAAAAAAAAGCTTGCTGACCCTTACGTCAAGAGAGGGCGAGAAGACGCGAATAGATACGAAAAGGCCGCCCGAAGGCGGCCCAAAGTGCTATGTCGTCAGCCTTATGTCAGGCGGTCAACAGTGCGTTGAGGCGGCGTACGTAGGCCGCCGGATCGTCGAGGTGGCCGCCTTCGGCGATGATTGCCTGGTCGAGCAGTACCAGCGCCAGATCGCCGAAGCGCTCGCCCTCGGCGGCCTCGAGCCGCTCCACCAGGGCATGGCTCGGGTTGAGCTCGAGGATCGGCTTGACCTCGGGCATCTTCTGCCCGGCGGCCTCCATGATACGGCGCATTTGGAAGCCCATCTCGTGCTCCGGCAGCACCACGCAGGCCGGCGAGTCGGTTAGCCGGTGGGTCACCTTGACCTCCTGCACGGCGTCGCCCAGCGCCTCCTTGACCCGCTTGACCAGCGCCTCCTTGGCCTTGGCGGTCTGCTCCTGAGCCTTCTTCTCTTCCTCGCCCTCGATCTCGCCGAGGTCGAGCTCACCCTTGGCCACGTCGACGAAGCGCTTGCCTTCGAACTCGTGCAGGTGGCTCATCAGCCACTCGTCGATGCGGTCGTGCAACAGCAGTACCTCGATGCCCTTCTTGCGGAAGATTTCCAGGTGCGGGCTCGATTTCGCCGCGTTGAAGCCGTCGGCGACGATGTAGTAGATCTTCTCCTGCCCTTCCTTCATGCGCGCGACGTAGTCGGCAAGCGACTGGTCCTGGGTGGCGCTGTCGGTGTGGGTGCTTGCGAAGCGCAACAGGGCGGCGATCTTCTCGCGGTTGGCGAAGTCTTCCGCCGGGCCCTCCTTGAGCACGCTGCCGAACACGTTCCAGAAGGTCTGGTAGGCCTCCTGGTCCTTGGCCAGCTTCTTGAGCATGTCCAGCGCACGCTTGGTCAGCGCGCTCTTGATCTTCTCGACCTTGGGATCCTGCTGCAGCAGTTCGCGGGAGACGTTGAGCGACAGCTCCCGGGTGTCGAGCACGCCCTTGACGAAGCGCAGGTAGAGCGGCAGGAACTGCTCGGCGTCGTCCATGATGAAGACGCGCTGGACGTAGAGCTTCACGCCGCGGGAGCCGTCGCGCTCATAGAGGTCGAAGGGCGCGCGCCCCGGCACGTAGAGCAGGCTGGTGTATTCGAGCTTGCCCTCGACCTTGTTGTGGCTCCAGGTCAGCGGATCGCTGAAATCATGGGCCACGTGCTTGTAGAAGGCCTTGTACTCATCGTCGGAGATCTCGCCCTTGGAGCGCACCCACAGCGCGGTGGCTTCGTTGACGGTCTCCCAGGTGGTGACCTCGCTGCCTTCGATCTCGTTGCCCTCGTCATCCCTGGCGGTCTCGACCTTGGGCATGCGCACCGGCACCTCGATGTGGTCGGAGTACTTGCGTACCAGGCTGCGCAGGCGGAAGTCGTCGGCGAACTCCTTGGCGTCCTTCTTCAGGTGCAGCACGATCTCGGTGCCGTGCACCTCGCGCTCGAGGTCAGCGACGGTAAACTCGCCCTCGCCCTTGGAACGCCACTCGACGCCCTCGGCCTTGTCACTGCCCGCCTTACGGCTGCGCACCGTGACTTCGTCAGCAACGATGAAGCTGGAGTAGAAACCGACGCCGAACTGACCGATCAGGCGGGCATCCTTCTGCTGCTCGCCGGAGAGCTGCTTGAGGAACTCGGCAGTACCGCTGCGAGCTATGGTGCCCAGGTTCTTGATCACCTCCTCGCGGCTCATCCCGATGCCGTTGTCGCGCAAGGTCACGGTACGTGCCTTCTCGTCATGCTCGATCTCGATGCGCAGCTCGCTGTCGCCCTCGTACAGGGCGTCGTTGTCCAGCGCGGCATAACGCAGCTTGTCGCAGGCGTCGGCGGCGTTGGAAATCAGCTCGCGCAGGAAGATCTCCCGATTGGAGTACAGGGAGTGGATCATCAGGTGCAGCAGCTGCTTCACCTCGGTCTGGAAGCCGAGGGTTTCCTCGTGAGCGGTCGTGGACATGGATCGATTACCTCATCGCGTGAACCCACGGCGGTGCCCGGCGCACCGCCGCTACTGAACTGTTCAGCGATATGGGGTCCACATCCCGCTTTTCAAGCGTCGTTGGGCTCCGGCGCCCCCAGCACCAGGTGCAGGCGTGCGGTAGCCACCGGCTGGTCCTCCGCTTCCTGCCAGGCCGTGACCTGAACGTTGGCCAGTCGACGCCCCTCGCGCAGCAGCTGGCATCTGGCATGGGTGGTCACCACCCGGGCGGTGCGCAGATAGTCGATGGAGAAGTCGACGACACGGGGCAGGCGCGGCTCCCTGGCCGAGAGCATCAGGTCGAGGGTGCCCGCGGTTTCCATGAAGGCCGCCACCACGCCGCCATGCAGCGCCGGCAGCAGCACGTTGCCGACGTTGTGCTCGCGCGGTTCGAGATGAAAGATCAGGCCATCGCCGCTAGCGTCCGGCGTGGCCGTGACGCCGATGTAACGGGCATAGGGCAGCCGCTCGAGCCAGGCGGCAACGTCTCCTTCGGCGCGCGTCCTGGCCAGCCAGGCCACGTCGTGAAATCCTTCAGGCATGGTCGTCCTCCCCGAACAGCGCCTCGGCGAAACCCGGCGGCGTATTGCGCGGCCCGAGCCGCACGAAGTTACCGATGCCGCGGGCAATGGGCCGCTGCGGGTCCTGCCACAGCGTTCCTTCGGTGAAGACCATGGCACCGGTCACGCGCAGCACGCGAGCCTCGGCCATGATCGGCTGGCCGGCCAAGGCCGGGCGATAGTGATCGACCCGCAAATCGAGGGTGGGACAGACCTCCGGCGCGGGCAGCCCACATAGCACTGCCGAGCCGCACACGGTGTCGAGCAGCATGGTCAGCACCCCGCCGTGCACCAGTCCGCGCTCGGTGTCGCCCAGCAGTTCGTCGCGCCAGGGCAGACGCATGTGCACCCTGGGCGGTGCGACTTCCAGCACCTCGAGGCCCAGCTCCCGGGTATGCGGTATGACGTTGACGAAACGGGTCAGGCCGGCTCGCCATCGTTCGGGACTTCGGTGTGCCGCGGCAGATTCCTGGCGCGACTCGTCAGATGCGCTCACTCTCTATCCTCCAACACTCACACCTCCAACAAGCGTTTGATCCAGTTTCGCAGACTAGACGCCGCCCGTCGGCGAGACAAGCGTTCCGATGACGGAACGTGAGATGCGCTGAACGAGAAAGCGACCACACGGTCTACTCAAAACGGCTCCAATGGGCCAGGATACAGAGGTTCGTCACCGCCCTTCCGGAGGCCGTTCAACATGCGCCATTTTTTCCCCTTGCACCGCGCGGCCGCCCTGCTCACCGCGGCGGCCTTGAGCTTTTCCGTCACCGCGCATGCCCAGCCCAGCGACAGCGCCATGCGCACGGCACTGGAGGCCGCGCGCAACCATCAATGGGATCGCATCGACCAGGCCGGCATCAGCGGTCATGTGCTGGAGGGCTATGTCGAGTACCATCGCCTACGCAGCCGCCTGCCCCAGGCCGAGCCTGGCCAGATACTGGAGTTCATCGAGCGCCACCGGGGCGCCCCCGTGGCCGACTGGATGCGCGGCCAGGCGATCGCCCGCTATGGTGCCGCCGGGCGTTTCGGCAGCCTGCTTGCCGTGGCCGATGGCGAGCCCAGCGGCACCGAACGGCAGTGCTACTACTACACGGCGCTACTCGGCAGCGATCCCCAGGCCGCCGCCGAAGGTGGCCGCCAGCTGTGGCACGTGGGCAGTTCCCAACCCTCGGCCTGCGACACCCTGTTCGACCACCTGCGCGCCAACGGCGAAATCAGCGAGCTCGATATCTGGGAGCGCAAGATGCTGGCCTGGGAGCAGGGAGAAACCGGCCTTGTCAGCTATCTGGGCCGTCTGTTGGGCAGCCGCTGGCAGGATGGCATCGACGCCGTGGAGCGCCTGCAGCGCAGCTACGCCGACGTCACCCGCGTCCCCTCCTGCATCGGCCCCGAGTGCCGTGGCAGCGGTCCGCTGTTCGTCTCGGCCATGCATGGCTTCACCCGTGCCGATACCGAAGCCGCCTACGAGGCGTGGCGCAAGATTGCCCCGCACCTTCCGGTCGAGGAGCGCCATCGCCACGCCATCGAGGAAGATCTGGCCTTCTACTCACTGGTGCGTGGCATCGATCACAACATGTACTGGGTCGACGAAGCCCTGCCGCGCATCGCTACCACGCGGGTCCTGGAGTTGCGCATTCGCCACGCCCTGGCCAACCGAGACTGGGCCGGTGTCCTCGATTGGGTGGAGATGCTGCCCGAGGACAGCCGTGACAACAGCCGCTGGCAGTACTGGAAGGCACGCGCTCATGAGCAGTTGGGTGACAGCGAGCGGGCCGAAGTGGCCTACGCGCAGGCCGCCCAGGGGCGCAACTTCTTCGGCTTCGCCGCTGCGGATCGCATCGGACGCCCCTACTCGCTGAACCTGGAGCGCAGCAACTTCGACGAGAGCTACCGCGCAGAGGTGGCCCGCTGGCCAGCGGTACAGCGCACCGAAGCCCTGCTGCGCATCGGTGAGGATGGGCTGGCCAACAGCGAATGGCTGCATGCGGTGGCCACCGCCTCGCCGCGCGAGGTCAGAGCACTGGCCGACTATGCCCAACGCCGAGGCTGGCATGCACGGCTGGTGCAGACCACCATCACCGCCCAGCTGTGGGACGCGCTCGACTGGCGTTTCCCCGAAGCCTATCGCGAGCATTTCCTCCACTGGGGACGGCAGACCGGGGTCGACCCCTTCCTGCTGATGGGCATCGCCCGTCGTGAGAGCGCCTACAATCCGGTGGCGCTGTCACCGGCCGGCGCCCGCGGCCTGATGCAGATCATGCCGGGCACCGCCACCCAGCTCAGCCGCCAGCTCGGCATCAGTGACCCGGGTCCCTATGGCGTACTCGACCCCGAGCTCAACATTCGCCTGGGCAGTACCTACATTCGCGACATGACCAACCGCTACCGCGGCAACCGCCTGGCCGCCGCCGCGGCCTACAACGCCGGCCCTGGCCGGGTGGACCGCTGGCTGCGCGACGCGCCGGAAGAGTTCGACCTGTTCGTCGAAGCGATCCCCTTCCGCGAGACCCGCGACTACGTACAGGCGGTGCTCTCCTACCGGGTGATCTTCGAGAGCCTGGCCAACGGTGGCAGCAGCGAGGGCGTGTCGATGCTCAGCCAGGCGGAGAAGACGGTACGCTACGACGCCTCCCTGCTGGCCCGTAACTGAGCCGTCGAGCCAACCACCACCGACACGGAATCAGGCTGGCTGCCGTTCCAGCGCCAGCCTGACACCGAAAAGAACCAGCACCGCGCCCGTTGCCCCATTGAGCGCCCGCGCAAAGAGACGGCTGCCCAGCCAGCGCCCCGCACTGCCGACCATGAAGACGATGGCGATCTGCCATACGTTGGCAATGACGAAATGCACCCCGGCCAACCACAGCGACTTGAGCAGCGCCGGATCGGTCGGTGCAATGAACTGAGGCAGAAAGGCCATGTAGAAGACCACGGTCTTGGGGTTGAGCACGTTGGAGAGCAGTCCCTCGCGCAGCGGGCGCCATAGCGGCACGGCCTGGCGCTCGCCCTGCACGGCCCCCAGCGGCAGTCCGGTGCCACGCCGCGCCGCCAGCAGGCCGTTGATGCCCAGCCAGATAAGGTACGCTGCGCCGGCCATTTTCAGTGCACTGAACGCCCAGGCCGATTGCAGCAGGATCAGCGAGATACCCAGCGCCGAGATGGTGGCATGCACGAACAGGCCGCAGCAGATGGCCAAGCTGGTTAACACGCCATCGCGGGTGCCGCCGCGGGCGGTGTTGCGGATGACCAGCAGGGTGTCTACCCCCGGGCTCATCGACAGCAGCGTGATGGCAATGAGAAAGGGCCAGAACTGGGCATCGACCATATAAGGACTCCGTTAAATATTGCCTAAGCAGGGCAATAGATTCTCTGGACGCTAGGAAATTTTCTATCTACAGTGGATTGAGCGGGCGGCCAGCCTGGGGCGAGCGACTCACTACAAACAGCGCCTTCTCCAGTGGCTTCCGCTGCGTAGGCTTGAAAGTGGAAAGACGTGACGCTGCAAGGCGAGCCAAGCATGGCGAGTCATGGTACACCCGAAGCGCACATTTTTCTCTTGCCACGCACTTCGGGCCCCGGTATTCCGAGTGCCCAGTACGATCAATCAGTAAGCAAGGAAAATCGACAATGGCAACTGGCACTGTCAAGTGGTTCAACGATACCAAGGGCTACGGCTTCATCTCTCCGGACGACGGCGGCGATGACCTGTTCGCACACTTCTCCGAAATTCAGGCTGAAGGCTTCAAGACCCTGCAGGACGGTCAGAAGGTGACCTTCGAAGTGACCCAGGGCAAGAAGGGCCTTCAGGCCTCCAACATCCGGATTGCCAACTGAGGCTCGTCCTCGGCTGGCCCTGATGTCTGCCTGACGAAAGGCCCACTCGTTCGAGTGGGCCTTTTTCGTCTTTCCAGCCGCAGCCTTTCCGGATCCGGCTGTTCAGTCCTCGATCTCGAAGCGCGGCGCCTCGCTTTCCGGTTCACGCCGCTCGGCTTCCTCGAACTGTGCCTCCAACTGACGCTGCGCTTCCTCGAAACGGCGCTCGGTCTCTTCGAGCCAGGCATCGATGTCGGACTGCGTCACCTCCCCGGTGCGCTCCGCCTCGCGATCGATTTCGGTCGTCGTATCGCGCTCGCCCCCACCTATCGGTTCGAGCCGGGTGCTGTAATCTTCGTCGCTCTCCATGGGCTCCAGGGCGGGTGGACTCTGCTCCACCTCCTCGAACTGCTGGTCGATCTGACGCTGCGCTTCTTCGAAGCGACGCTCGGTATCCTCGATGATGGCATCGATATCGGAGCGGGTCGGCTCACCGGGTAGTGCACCGCCCTCTTCGAGGGTATCGACCGGAGATTCCCCCAGCGTCTCGGCGTCGGCCTCGAGCTCGCCGTTGGCTTCCAGCTCGGCGGCGTCCTCTTCGGGGATGGCCGGCAACGACTCATCATCGGTCGGCACCTCTTCCTCGGCCGCCGGTGGCGGCGTCTCCGGCTCGTCCTCCGTCATCTCGATGTCAGGCTCGGCCTCGGTGGCCGGCTCTTCGGGCTGGGGTGTCGCGTCAGCCTCTTCGCCATTGTCGCCACAGCCCGCCAGCCCAAGGGCTAGCGTCAATGCCACGGCGGCAGGAATCCAGGGTGTCTTGGCCATCGGCTTTCTCCCATCCATATGAGACCAGCAAAAGGCCCCTATTCCAGCAGAGCCCGACAGCTGCTGCAAGCCACCGGGCCTTGCCCTCCTGGGGATTGGACAACGATAACGAGAAACGATCCCGCATCCGCCTCAATTCTGCACGGTGACCAGCGGCAGCGGGCACCCCAACGACCAGGCCACGGCCCGTAGCAGTTGGGCTTCTTCCGGCGCCACATGGCCGTCGTGCGTCACGCAGTCGAGCATGGCATCGAGCAGCCGGGCTCGCTCGGTGTCCGCCAGCCGCCGGCAGCGTGCCAAGGCGTCGTCGAGCGCCTGCGGCGAAGCCGGCTCCGGCCGCAGCGTCAGGTTCATGTCCAACCGTTCGGCCGCCTTGTCGAAGGCCGCTCTCGCCCGATCCTGTTCGTCGCTGCCTGCCAGAGCCAGGCTCGACAGTAGCAGCTCCACCGCGTCCCCAGCCTGCGCCAGCGGCAGGCGGCGACCACGCGGTAACGTCGCCCCCTGGCTGCCCACCGTCACCAGCCGGTGTAGCGCCCACTGCAGGGCGCCGGGGCGATGCTCGGCGGCCATCAGGCGCTCGAGGCATTCGTGCAGTCTTGCATATTGGGCCACCGAGAGCTGGCGCAGCATAGGTAGACAGAGTTCGATCAGCGCCAGTCGCTGACCCGGCAGCACGTCGCGCAGCGGTTGGTCGAGACGCTCAAGCTCCGCCAACACCTCCGGCATGGCAGCATCTACCAGCGCCTCGCGCTGTCGGGTTCGGCTCTCGGGCTCCGCTCCCATCAGAATGCCGTAGATGACGGCGCGTGCCGCATAGGGCTCGTGAACTGCCTCAAGCAGACGAGGATCGATCTCGGCCAGGATCCCTCGGGCGCCCTCGAGATCGGCATCGCGCGGCTCGCCGACTCGCTGTGACACTCCCCCGCCGGTGGCAAGAAAGGCGCTCCCGGTAACAGCCGCTGTCGCCGTCGCTGCAGCCGTCGCTGCAGTCGCCGTCCGCGGCGCCTGCAGCGCTTCATCGGTCCTGTCGTCCAGCGCCTGCCTCGGCTCGGGCAGCTCGCCGTCCCACTCGGGCTCGAGGCGGCGGATGCGGGTCGCCAATGGCGGGTGGGTGGCGGTCAATCCGCGCAGGCCGGACACACCGCGACCGAAGTAGAGATGACTGAACTCCTCGGCTTGCGCCGCGCGCAGCTCGGAGCCCTGCGCGTGCGCTGCCACGCGCTTCAAGGCGCCGGCCAGGCCGGCCGGGTTACGGGTGTACTGCACAGCGCTGGCATCGGCGAGAAACTCGCGCTGACGGCTGACTGCCGCCTTGATCAGATTGCCGCACAGCGTGCCGATGAAGCCCACCAGCATCAGCGCCAGGCCCGCTCCCAGCAGCACGACCTGGGCATTGTTCTGGCGCGAGCCGCGCACCATGCGCCGGGTCGCCGTTCCACGCAGCAACATGCGCCCCACCAGGCCGATCACCAGAATGCCGTAGAGCAGCGCAATCAGGCGCATGTTGAGACGCATGTCACCGTGCAACACATGGCTGAACTCATGGGCCACGACCCCCTGCAGCTCGTCCCGCGAGAGGCTCTGGATGGCCCCACGGGTGACGCCGATGGCGGCATCCTGCGGTGTGTGCCCGGCGGCAAAGGCGTTGATGCCTTCTTCTTCGAGCACGTAGACCAGTGGCACCGGCAGCCCCGAGGCAATGGCCATCTCCTCGACCACGTTGAGCAAGCGGCGCTCGTCGGGGTCACGGGTATCGGCGTTGATCGGCCTGCCGCCCAGCGCCTCGGCCACCGCCGCTCCGCCTGCGCGTAGCTGCATGTGGCGCGCCAGGCTGCCCGCCGACACCACCGCCAGGACCCCGAGGGTCACACCGCCAAGCAGCAGCGGATCGAAGGCAAGGGCCAGCGGGTCGGCTCCCGGCTGGCCGCCATCGAGCAGTGCCACTGCCAGGGTCACCACCAGGACGGTCACTACCACCATACCGATCACGGCCACCAACAGCAGAAACACCAACCACAGGGTCAAGCGGCGTGCTTGGGCCTGAGCGCCGAAGAAATCCATTGCGGCGCGCCGTCAGAAGCTGATGCGTGGCGCCGCCTGAATCTCGGCGCTGTCGTCGAACTCCAGCAGCGCCGCGTCCTCGCGATGCCCCAACGGGCCGGCCAGCAGCACCGGCGGGAAACTCTGCTTGTAGGTGTTGTACTGCATGACCGCATCGTTGAAAGCCTGGCGGGCAAAGGCCACGCGATTCTCGGTGCTGGTCAAGGTCTCGGAGAGCTGGCGCATGTTGTCCGACGCCTTCAGGTCCGGGTAGGCCTCCATCACCACGTTGAGCCGCCCCAAGGCGGCACCCAGGGCCCCTTCGGCACCGGCCAGCTCGGCCATGGCGCCGGGCTCGCCTGGCCTTGCCGCCGCCGACTTCAGCCCGGCAAGCGCAGCATTGCGCGCCTCGGTCACGGCGGTCAGGGTATCGCGCTCGTGGGCCATATAGGCCTTGGCGGTCTCGACCAGGTTGGGAATCAGATCATAACGCCGCTTGAGCTGCACCTCGATTTGGGCAAAGGCGTTCTGGTAGCGGTTCTTCAGCGCCACCAGGCGGTTGTAGATGCTGGCCCCGTAGATCACCAGCAGTGCCAGTACCACCAGAGCGACGATCACTGTCATGTTCATTCGCGTTCTCCTGTCCGCGGCCACCGTGCCCTGTTGATATAGGTCAAGATGGAGCCTGCATTAGCGCCTGCTAACTGTCATGGGCCGATGGTATAGTGTGGCAGCCACCCAGGCCAACCGCCTGATGCATCGCGCCACCAACGCTAGCCGCGACACCATAGCCCAACCGATATTGCCAGGGAGTCGGTCTTGGTAGAGCAATTCAAGGATTTTCTCCACGCATTGGCCCATGCCCTGCGCAACCTGCTGCCGATCATCATCGTGGTGTTGGCATTCCAGGCGCTACTGCTGCGCGAGTGGCCCGAGGGCGGGCTGAGCATGGCGCTGGGGCTGCTGATCGTCGCCCTGGGCGTGGCGCTGTTCCTGCAAGGGCTGGAGCTGAGCATCTTCCCGGTGGGCAAACGGCTCGCCAACCAGTTCGCCCGGCGCGGCTCGATGCCGCTGCTGATGCTGTTCGGTTTCGCCATCGGTTTTTCCGCCGTCATCGCAGAGCCGGCCCTGATCGCCGTGGCCGAGCAGGCCGCCATGATCAGCGAGGGGCGCATCGACGCCCTGACGCTGCGCCTGATCGTGGCCAGCTCGGTGGGCCTGGTGATGGCCCTGGGAGTGTTCCGCGTCATTCTCGGCCACCCACTGCACTGGTACATGATCGTCGGCTACGTGATCGTGGTGATGGTGACCTTCTTCGCCCCCGAGGAGATCGTCGGCCTGGCTTACGATTCCGGCGGCGTGACGACCAACATCGTCACCGTACCGCTGATCGCCGCGCTGGGCATCGGTCTGGCCGCCTCGATTCGCGGTCGCAACCCCTTGGTCGACGGCTTCGGCCTGGTGGCCCTGGCGGTGATGGTGCCGATGATCAGCGTGCAGCTCTACGGCATTCTGGTCTACGCCGATCCGGGTACCCTGGCCGGCGGGGCCGAGGTGCTGCGTGCCGAAGCCGACGCCGCCCCACCAGCCGGCTGGGTGACGATGATTCTCGACCTGTTCGGCATGCTGCGCGACGTGCTGCCGATCATTCTGGTGATCCTGTTCTTCCAGTACGCCGTGCTGCGCCACCCGCTGGCCAGCCCGC